>JBJTVM010000172.1:0-3549 GCA_046081205.1 Pseudanabaena sp.
AGTAAAAGTCTACTACGACAAGCTAGGAAACACCCTCACCGTCTGGTTTGGAGATCCTAACCAAGAATATATCTGTGAAGAAACAGGCGATGAAGTAATCTTGATGAAAAACAAATCTGGTGTAGTAATTGGTTTTGAAAAACTTAACTACAGCTTCCAAGAATCATCTAACCTAAGATTTTCCTTTGAAACATTAGCAGCTTAAATCACACAATGACCACATCACTCATCTTACCAATTACCACATTACCAAAAAATCTCCCCCTTGATGGCGCGATCGCTATAACCCTACAAGACGGAGTAATGATCTTTCGAGCATCACAAAATATCCAACAACGCATCGAGAACTTACTCGAAAAATGCAAAGAAACCCCACTCACTGAAACAGAAGAACAAGAACTAGATGATTTTGCAGCGATCGATGACTATCTCAGTTTTGTAAATCGGATGATCCGCAATAACTTTCTTATGACAAGTGAATCATCACTAGCAAAAGATTGGCTTAGCGAAGAAGAAAATGAAGCATGGAAAGACTTGTAAGATGAAACCATTAACCATAGAAATACCTGAATCATTGCAACAGAAGTTGATAGCGATCGCCAATCAAAGCAACGTCACCGTTGAGAGCTACATTCTCGGCATTCTAGATCGTGCTGCGGAAGTTCCTAATCATTCCATAGGCACACCACTCAAAACTTTAATAGAAATCCAAAACATACTCACTGAGCTAAAATCCGAACTAATAGATAAATATCATGTTAAGCAACTGGGAATCTTCGGCTCCTATGCCAGAGGTGATTACAACTCAGCCAGTGATATCGATATTCTAGTGGAATATGCCCAGAAACCAAGCTTATTTGACTTAATCGAACTGAAAGACTATTTAAGCGATCGCCTCCAAATGAAAGTCGATCTAGTCACAAAAGATGGACTCAAACCACAACTTAAAGAGAAAATCTTAGCGGAGGTCATCTACCTAATTGGTACAAAGTAAAGAGCTAAGATAACCTGCTATTAATGTTTATGGTTTAAGATTAAAAGTTTGCAAAGTTACTAGTTTGAGAACGTGAATAAAGAATGCGATCGCTTGCTGTATTAATTAAAACTTGCTTACTTGACCTAGAAATCAAAGTAAATGTCACAGTCAGACAAAAGCCTCAAGAGCTACATATTTTATTAGAGTCTACTTATTTTGGCGATCGCCGAGTGTTAGTGGAGGCGATCGCTAAATGTTGTCATGACTTTGACTATCGTAATTTTAAAGCAGCACGAATTTATGCATTCTGGTTTGGACAGCCATTACCACAATGGATCGAAACCATAGAGTTTGAACAAGGTCAACAGTCAGTAAACAACGAAGAAAAAGAAACTCCAAAGCCAGCTATCAATTTAGGAACTAATTTAGGCGCAGAGAGTGAAAGTGTATGCGATCGCTTTATTGTCTGTGGCTTAGGCAGTCTAGGACAGCATTCTGTTTTTAATCTAAAGAAATTTGCCTATCGCGAATATGAAGTAAAAATTTGCGCGATCGATAAAGCCCAACCAGAAATTATGGAATTTGATAACTTCTCAGAATTCCTCGATCAAGCCATCATTTTGGGAGATTGTCGGCGCTCGGAAACTTTAATCAAAGCAGGAATTGATAACTGTCGAGCGATTTTGCTAGTCACCAGTAACGAGAATGTAAACATTGAAACCGCGATCGCTGCCCGTCGTCTCAATCCTAATGTGCATATTGTCGTTCGCTCCTCCCGTCAAAATCTCAATCAGCTACTAAAAGATCAATTAGGAAACTTTGTCGCCCTTGACCCTGTAGATCTCCCTGCGGCTTCCTTTGCTGTAGCAGGCTTAGGCGGAGGTACATTAGGACTGTTTCAGCTTGGCGATCGCAAATTACGAGTAGTGGAGCGTTTAGTAGAGCCAAATGACTATCGTTTTTTGAGAACACCTGCTTACCTCTTACATAAAAAGCATTCTCGCCTCCTGAGCATCGCTGAGCCTAACTGCGATCGCCTGTTCTTTCAATGGCAGCCTGATACTCTTATACAGGTTGGAGATAGAGTTGCCTTTGTAGAGTTTGTCGAGAATGATTTCTCCAATAATAGCCGACATTATCAACTAGCTGAGTCTACCCTTGATAACAATGCTCCAGCTTTTCAAGGAATGATGCAACTGTTGCTCAAAATTGCAGGTTCAGCATTTTGGAAATCAAAATGGCATCAGATTAGCTCTTGGTTTCGAGCTGTGCGATCGCGTCGTCTCATTCTCTGGGGTGTGATCACCGCAATTACCCTATGGGGAATTAGCTCAGTAGTTTTATTCCTTAATGTGCCGAATATTTCATGGCAAAAGGCAATTTCGGCAAGCATGATTTTGTTGTTAGGAGGATTTGGGGATGTATTTGGTGGACTAGGTGAGGATCAAGTACCTCTGTGGGTAGTGATATTTTGCTTGTCCATTACCTTGATCAGTCTCCTATTTGTTTTGGGAGTAGTTGGATTGATTGCCGATAGCATTCTCAGTTCCAAATTTGAGTTTTTTAAGCGATCGAAACCTCTTCCTAGCCGCGATCATATTATCCTGATTGGATTTGGTCGGCTGGGACAAAGAATAGCAGATCTTCTATTCAAGTTACAACTTCCCTTTGTGATCGTTAGCGAAAATCCCCACGACTGCGATCTGGCAGACAGAGTACCTTGGTTTACAGGAAATATCATCGAAGAGTTATCAAAAACGAATCTGGCTACAGCTAGAAGTATTCTCTCGGTTACTGACGATCAGATGCTCAATCTCGAAACTGCTTTGCTAGCCCGTGATGCCGCCCAAAAAATTAATCGTCAAATGAATCTCGCTATTCGTACTTACGATCGCTACTTCAGTGAAAACCTAGCAGAACTTCTGCCCAGTTCTCAATCTTTTTGTGCCTATGCCCTATCTGCCGAAGCTTTTGCAGGAGCAGCATTTGGTGAAAATATGCTAAGTCTATTCCGCCTCAATCAGCGCACAGTTTTGGTCGCGGAATATATTATTTCCGAGAATGACACATTAATCGGCAAAAATCTTTCGCAAATTGCCTACGGTTATATCGTTGTGCCAGTTTATCTCAAAACCGTCGCTCCTAAAGCTGATGGACATAGTGAGTTTTATATGCCATCAGATGATGAAGTGATGAAAGTAGGCGATCGCTTGACGGTATTAG
The DNA here is from genome assembly GCA_046081205.1 of Pseudanabaena sp. Classification (GTDB taxonomy): domain Bacteria; phylum Cyanobacteriota; class Cyanobacteriia; order Pseudanabaenales; family Pseudanabaenaceae; genus Pseudanabaena. Next base: position 3,200 of record JBJTVM010000172.1, read on the forward strand.
CTTCTATTTCAGGGCTACGGCGCATTGAACTAGGTAATCTCCATTTACCAAAGCGTTGGCAGCTACGCGCCAAACCTCCTCTCAATTCTAGTGTCTTGCTAGACGCTGGCAATAAGCTAAAAAATATTTCAGGTTGTGATCTGGAGATTGCGCGGCGCTTTATGCAAAGTCTCCCTGCGGCGATCGAGTTACCAATGTATGACACACAGGCTTATCGCCTAGGACAAGCTCTTATGCGATTGCTCCCAATTAAAATCTATCCTCTATAGAGATTTTGCCTACGGCAAAATCTCTATAGATGCTGGAGGTCCGCGGGGAGGTCTTCTTCCCGGTCGCCGCCTTCGAGCGGC
>JBJTVM010000173.1:0-4230 GCA_046081205.1 Pseudanabaena sp.
GTTATCTCAAGATTGGCTGGAACTGGATTCACTCCGCGATCACGAAAAACTGGGCTTTCTTGCCTTCCTACTCTTTTACTTCTTATCTTGACTCTGACCCTGCTATCGCTTCTCGTCGAAAACATCTTCTGAAATTCGATATGCAGGATGATTTCGGTTGACTCGAGAAAAATCACGGAATCAGCGCGAATTGGTTCGACTGATAGTTCCGATGGTTCGATTTTGGTTAGGGCGATCGCTTCTCCTAATATCCAACTGGCGAAGTCCGTGGAAAAGCTTTCGGCTAGGAATTTGCAAATATTATCGATCATTCTGGGATTCTATCATTTACCGATCGCCTACTCATTGCTAGATCGCTACCAAACAACAAACTCTCAATCGCCTAAAACATCATCCCAAAATCTGCGATCGCCTACTCAGTGCTAGAAAAGCGATCGCTCCTAAATCGGAAAAATTTGATCTTCCACTCATTGCTAGAAAGCGATCACTGCTAAATAAGACATTCCCTATCGCTACTCAACCAACTTTAGCTCAACAGCAGAATGATCAAAAAACAAAGTCTTGCCGAAATACTCAAAGAAATGGGGATTGATACTAATGAAATTCAAGTAAGCCGCAAATATGTTCTTTATTCTAAATCATGATATTTAGCCCAAACTTCTTCGGCATCATCAATTCCAAACTCTTCCAAACGGTAAAGATCTGTTTCATAGCACTCTAAGATTGCTGAGATAAATCCTTTTAAGCTTTTAAACCAAAGTGTAGTTCTAGCATTTTCCCCGAAATAGTTCATAATAGGTGCGGATATAGAAGAAGTATCACTCCCTAATGTAACTACTCTTTCTTTGACTTCATAGAAGATTGAAAACCAGTAATACTGCCAGTCATAGTTACCGGGAAGATATAAATCTCGATCTATATGTTGATATGCTCCCTGCTCTTGAAAATATGCTCGATTTTGCATAGTGTCTTCAACAGCCTCTTGCAATGGTAAGAATCGATAGAATGAGAAAAAATATTCATAAATATCTGGAGTACCATTATGCCAGCGATAGAGTTCAATTACTTGATCAGATTGCTGAAAAGGTAATGGATTAGTAATTTCTAATATCTCTTCTAAGGACAGACCAGGAAGCAGTTGATCCGCATAATTTGGTCTATTGTTAGTAAGCCACATCTCTAGTCTTTCTAATAAATCTTGCATAGTTACTTTATACTTTACAAATGTTAAGGATATTTATTTAACCTATTATATTCATGCTCAAAATTTAGTCTGCTATGGTTGGTATACAAAGTCGATAGTAAGTCACCAAACTTAATGCTATTTCCTTGTAAAACCAAATAGTAAGAGGCAATTATATTTAGATTTGAGAAAATGAAAAATTGGTTTCTATCTATATTATTAAGAGCATCCTGATCAAACGTTCGCTCATGTAAAGAGTCAGGTGAAACTAAATTTGATCAAAAATCCATCTACTAAATATAAAGCTCTCAGTTGCCCCCTTTAGATAACTTCACCTACTTACCAATATCAGCTTCTAGATTGATAGTAGTACAGCAAAAATTGGCATCAGCATACAAATAGTCATGAAGGTGCAATATTAGTTTGTGATATCTTCAATTTCCTCTTCCTACACTCTTTAACCACTTTTTGTAAAAATCAAACTGTTGATCTACCGTTCCAAGTTCTTCTACACTAGCTGCGTCAAAAATACGTACTAGGTTTTTGCGATCCATTTCTTCGTTTATTGTTAAGAGATAAATTTTAAATCCTCCACCCATTTGCCTAGACATTGTTGATGCCCATGAGTTAATTCTTGCGACATTGCACATAATATTCCATCCAATCTTTTCAAGAGACTTTCTTAACTGATACAGGCAAGAAAAGATATCACCATTCTTGAAACATGCCCTCAAGAATAGAGCTTTTAAATTCTATAAACCAGTGATTCGCGTCAGAATAATAACGAATTTCAGCATCTAATAAATTCGATGACTCCGCCATTTTTACAAGACGAACTTTAACTATCTCCATATCTTTGCTATCTCCTGAATCTTGGATTTCGCCTAATTTGATAAACAAGGTTTCAAAATACTACAAAAAAGCGAGTCAAAATCGACTCGCCTGAAGTTGAGAAATACTTTGAGAATCAGTTAGCGCTGGCTTTGGTTAACTCGGCAATTGGCGCGATCGCCTTTAACTTTAACTTTGGATGATCAGCCTCTACTTGATTTAAGTTCCATTGGTTCTTGAATAGGAGAACAGGTCGATTCCAGCTATCTTTAACTACCATTGTATTAAATAGCCTACCCACTGCTTCGAGAGCATCCCAGCCATCATCAACCCATCTTGCTACCGAATAGGGCATAGATTCCAACATCGTTTCGACGTTATATTCGCTTTGGAGGCGATATTGAGCGACTTCAAACTGTAGCTGCCCGACAGCCGCAAGAATCGGATCGCGCTTAGCTTCATCCACGGAATACATGATTTGAATTGCGCCTTCCTCTTGCAACTCCGATATGCCTTTACGGAACTGCTTGAACTTAGAAGGATTAGGATTGCGAAGAGTACAAAATAGCTCTGGTGAAAAGCAAGGAATCCCTGCATATTGGCGCTTTTTGCCGAGATAAATCGTGTCACCGATCGCAAACATCCCAGGATTATTCAACCCAATCACATCGCCAGCATAGGCAACATCGATCGCTTCACGATCTTGACCAAACAGCTTTTGAGCATGGGATAGACGAATGTTTTTACCGCTTCGTAAATGGATTACACTCATATCTTTCTCAAACTTACCCGAACAAACACGCACAAAGGCTATGCGATCGCGGTGACGTGGGTCCATGTTTGCTTGAAGTTTGAACACAAACGCTGAGAAATCCTCATCGGTGGGTGATACTTCACCGCTAGAGCTATCGTGAACGGCTGGGGTTAAACCACATTCAAGGAAAGATTTTAAGAATAATTCCACACCAAAATTGGTCATCGCACTACCAAAGAAAATTGGTGTGAGCTTACCGCGATGTAAATCCTGTGTACTCCATTCTGCTCCAACAGAATCAAGAACTTCTAATTCTTCTAAAAGCTGGTTATAGAGATCCTTGCCAATAAACTTAATCGCTTGTGGATCATCAAAGGGATAGATATTGACATCAGCTTCTCTCTGTCCATGAGCACTACGCTTAAATAAATGTACCGTTTTGCTAGCGCGATCGTAAACACCTTTAAATTGGTCACCCGTACCGATCGCCCAATTCATCACATAGGGTGTAATTCCTAATTCTTTCTCGATTTCATCAAGTAGCTCTAGAGGCTCACGGGTAGGGCGATCCATCTTGTTGATGAACGTAAAAATAGGTAGCGATCGCATCCGACAAACTTCAAATAATTTGCGGGTTTGTGGCTCAAGCCCCTTTGCCCCATCAACGAGCATTACAGCATTATCAGCCGCCGCAAGGGTGCGATAGGTATCTTCGCTAAAGTCTTTGTGACCAGGGGTATCTAGCAAATTAATGCAATAGCCCATATAGTCAAACTGCAACACTGTCGAAGTAATCGAAATCCCGCGCTGCTTTTCTAGCTCCATCCAGTCAGACGTGGCATGACGTTGGGCGGCTCTAGCCTTAACCGCACCCGCAAGATGAATCGCACCTCCGTATAGCAACAGTTTTTCGGTTAATGTTGTTTTCCCCGCATCGGGGTGGGAAATAATTGCAAAGGTACGTCGCCGTTCGACTTCGCGCTCTAACTCTTGCCACAGTTGACTCATGGAAATTTTAACGAACTTTTTTAGATTTATAGTTACTGCATCTATTATGCTTACTTTTTAACGCAAAAGCCACGCCATAAAAAATCGGTTCCTCGTTATACCAATTCACAGAAGTGTGGCGACACTTCTGTGAATTAAAAAACAAACCCTATAAGCGTTTTGAAAGCACAAAATGGCGTAGCCGTTTTGTGCTTTGATACTAAATCTCCGAACCCTTAAGTTAAAAATAATGCCAGAAATAATCCACGAAAAATTTGAATTGACGAGTGAATATATAACTTTGTGCAATCTGCTGAAGGTTTGTGGGGTTGCTGATACTGGTGGCGTAGCAAAATTGATGATTATCGATGGTGATGTGCAGGTTGATGGTCAGGTTGAATTACGCAAGGGTTGTAAAATACGTGCAGGGCAAAGAGTAAGCGGTTATGGTTTCGTGATCGATGTGGTGTAGAGG
>JBJTVM010000174.1:0-2935 GCA_046081205.1 Pseudanabaena sp.
AGTAGTACAGAAATATTTTTGAAAGTGGCGCTTCGCGCCACTTTCAAAAATATTTCTGGGTTTTAAGTAAGCGCAAAGCGCTGTAAGCGAGTTTGTGTATTCAAATTCGTTACGAGGATTTGTTTAAAAGATGCGACACTCTTTAAACACAATTGCTATACAACCTTAGATCGGTTAGTATTTGCCATAACTAAGCACACTTAACCCGCGATCGCCGCATATGGAAAACTGGGAGTTTTTGCTACAACGCAAAGGTGACAAGTCTTGGTTGCCCTTAGAGTCTCCAACCGTAGAGATTTTAGAAGGGCAGTACCGACTTGCTGCACGCTCTGCTTTAGCAAATGCGCTAGTTGGAATTGCGATCGCCTATCGCCCCCTTGCCGATGTAAAGCATCAGCCTTTTCAACAAAAAATTGCGAAGCGCATCAGCCATGATGGGTTGCTCATTGTGATGCCTTACACTAATTTTGTGCCAGGCCTATGGCAGGTTGATTGTCTGGCGACAGGATCTGATACGGAACCTGATACAGATTCGGCAGCTACTGGCGCAAATACTATTTTAACTCCTGGATGGAAAAAAACCATCAAGTTTGATGTCATCCAAATCTCAGCAGAAGCAGCTTCAGAATGGCAATACAGCGACATTGAAGAAGATTTAGACAGTCCCGCCGAAATTCCCAATGAAGCCCACACTAATACATTGGGAATTATCCAAACTGAACCAACACCTTTAAGTTATAGTTCACCAATTCTCGATATCGCTGAGCAGAGATCAGCAGAAATCGTTCAATCAATGTTTGAAGAGTTTGCGCTCTTTAATGACGAAGATGAAGAAATTGATAGCGAAGTTCTAGAATCTGAAGAGGAACTTCCCAACGATCATCCTAATTTGTTAGAACAGGTAGAAGCAGCTAGTTCAGACATTTTCACAGAAACAAGCGAACCACTTCAGCCTCGTATTTTATTACGCTTAAAACAACCACAATATGTTCTCAATGAGAACAATAGCTTTAATCTTATTGGAGAAGCCTATACTCAAGGAGAACTTGAAGTCAACCTCAAAGATCCTCAAACCCTTGATGTCATCGTTAGTCAGCGCTTTGAGATCGCCAACTCTAGTGAACGCCATCCCACAACTGGTGCAATCACTTTTAATTATGAAATTATCGTACCACCACCTTCAGAGATTCAAGTCCTGATTGGCGATGTGCAAATCATTCCCCACCAAGCATTTCAGCAAGATATGGATTTGTTTGTAACACAACAGGCGATCGCTGTTTCCTATCCTGCGTCAAGAGTCCTACCTGAACTCATCAAAGAATCTCAGAAATATTCGCCCCAAGAGAATACTATCAATAATTCTCAACCGATAGAAACATCTATTGATCAACCTAGTTACCCACAGTTCCCACAGAGTTTTCCACAGGTATCCATACCATCAGTAAATCAGGTTGAAAATCCAGTATCAAAACCAAAATCAGCTAATTCGCTTAGTCTTCCACCCATACCTTCTAATAAACTCAAAGCCTTACAGGTGGAGCCTTTAGAACAGCAAAAGCCCGCCACAGCTTTGTCATTACCTCCTTTACCATCGGTGCAAAATAAAGTTGGAAATTCAGCTTCCAATTTGCCAACTCCAGATCTAGTCGATCATTATTCGCAAAGTTTTCCACAGGTAGAATCAGATAATTTTCCTCCTGAAGAACTAGAGTTTCAGTCGATAAATACTGGTGATTTGACTGAAATCAATCGTCAAAATCAACCAAGTAACGAAGAAGAACCAGAGCTACTTTACAGTTTTGAAGAAGAACTTCCCCAAAATTACGAAGCATTACTTGAACAAACACGTCTAGAAACCTTACAACTATCTAGTAATCAACTACCTCCCCCCAATACACAACGTTCCCATAATCCCAACAATCGTTTTCTTAATAAGCTCCAAACTTTGTCTGCTGAAGCGATCGCTGCCCAAAAAGCCAACCAACGCACAGAGGAACTATTACTAGATCCATTTGCTTCTAGAGAGCCATTACTAGCCTCTGACGAAGCCAATGATTCAAGCAATATATCCATCGACCACGATAACCCCGAACAAACTCCTCGCACGATCGCTGAAGCAACGAGCCTTGCCGAACTCGATCTCGAACTTGATGTCGAACTTGATCGGTTACTCACCTCCGAACCAAACCTCATTTTAAATGAATATGTTTGGGAAGAATCAGTTGATCCTAATAGCTTTCCCATTAGCACTGTAACAAGCCATAATGCTACTGTCTCCACTTTGTCGGAGACCGCCCAGACTATCCGTAATATCCAAGAATCTACCCCGCAGGCTCTATCAGATCAAGAACCTATTCCCATCCCTGAGATCATTATTCCCACGGGTGAGATGCTCTCAGGAACGCCAATGCAAATAGCGGTGCGCTTACCAGCAATCGCCCCTAAATTATTCGTGAAGTTTTGGATTAAGGATTTGCAAACTCGCATGATCATCGATGGACCGCGTTGGTTATTAGATTTTAATAAAGTTCCCAATGCTGAGTTTATTGAAACTCGGACTAATATATCGATTCCTCTTAGTAGTATTGATGTGGCTTTTGAAGCGATCGCGATCGAAACTCAAACCCAACGAGAAAGCCATAAAGCAAGAGTAACTCACGCTGTTACACCTCCCAATTTAGCCCAAGATTTTGACGAGTAATTCCCAAAGAAAAAGGCAGTGCTTTGCACCGCCTTTTTCTTTGGGAATTACTCCAATTTACAGAAGTATAGCGACACTTCTGTAAATTAAAAAACAAACCCTGTAAGGGTTGCAGGGCAACCGCATAAAAATCAAAGGGAAAGGAGACGGGTAAGATAACTCAGATCTTGCACCATTCAGGAAAGGGGTTGCCAAGAGAGCAAAAGTATGAAAAAAAGGGCGTAGTAGAAAATA
>JBJTVM010000175.1:0-6065 GCA_046081205.1 Pseudanabaena sp.
TATTAATATTAATCAACTCGTAACCCAATAAGTGAGTTACAGTGCTTCTCGCTGTCACTCGCTTACAGCCTATTGAGGCTTTGAGTAGTACAGAAATATCTTTGAAAGTGGCGCTTCGCGCCACTTTCAAAGATATTTCTGTACTACTCAAAGCCTCAATAGGCTGTAAGCGAGTGACAGCGAGAAGCACTGTAACTCACTTATTGGGTTACGAGTTGATTAATATTAATAACTCCTCTTCTGAAAGACATTGCACGCCTAGAGATTGAGCTTTTTCTAATTTTGAGCCTGCTTCTGCACCAACGACGAGATAATGCGTTTTTTTGCTAACAGAATCTGTAACTTTGCCACCTGCTGCTTGAATTAGCGATTTGGCTTCATCGCGTTTTAGAGTAGGTAATGTGCCTGTGACCACAAAGGTTTTACCAGCAATATTTGGATTTATCGCGATCGCCTGTTCGTCTTTCTTCTCGCCGACAAATTGTAAACCTGCTGCTTGCAGACGCAGGATTAAATTTTGGTTAGCCTCTTGACGAAACCAATCATAAATGGATTGAGCGATTTCTTCACCAATGCCAAAAATAGAAGCGATCGCTTCAGGCGTAGATCTAGCTAGTAGTTCGACATTAGGGAAATTATCGGCAATATTTTGAGCGTTAACACTGCCAACATGCCTAATTCCTAGCCCGTACAGCACTCGCGCCCAAGGTTTAATTTTCGATTGGGCGATCGCAGCAACGATCTTGTCAGCCGACTTCTGCCCCATTCGCTCAAGGGTTTGTAAGCGATCGCTAGTTAGTTCGTACAGATCAGCAACGGAATTAATATGATTTTCCGCAACTAATTGTCTGACTAATTTCTCGCCAATACCATTAATGTCCAAGGCTTCACGGCTGACCCAATGCTCGATCGCACCCCGCACAATTGCTGGACATTGAAGATTAATACAACGGGTCGCAGCTTCATTCTCTGGTTTGAAAACGGGGTGACCGCATTCAGGGCAATGGGTGGGCATGATAAAGCGAGTTGCTCCAGTGGGACGCAGCTCAGGCAATACACGCACCACTTCAGGAATAATCTCTCCCGCTTTCCGCACGATCGCGGTATCGCCAACATGCAAATCTAGTTCGGCAAGGCGATCGCTATTGTGTAAGGTGGCTCGCGAAACAGTTGTGCCAGCTAGTAAAACAGGACGTAATTCGGCGACGGGTGTGAGAGTGCCTGTGCGCCCTACTTGTACAGTTACTGATTCGATGATCGTTGGCATTTCTTCGGCGGGATATTTCCATGCGATCGCCCAACGCGGAGTTTTTTGCGTAAAGCCGAGTTGTTCCTGCTGAGAGAACGCATTCAACTTCATCACCATGCCATCGGTCATATAGGGAAGTTTGTGCCGTTCCGTTGCCCAAAAATCATAATAGTCTTGTAATTCCTGAATCGATTTGCAGAGACGTTTATTCGGATTTACGCGAAAGCCTACTTGCTGTAAAAATTCGAGTGCTTGCCATTGAGAAGAAATATCAGGGAGATTTTGCACAGCAAAATCTCCCTGATTGATATGTATGGTATAGGCGAAGAAATCAAGACGGCGTTTGGCAACAATGCGCGAATCGAGTTGGCGTAAAGTACCTGCGGCTGCATTGCGAGGGTTAGCAAATAGTGCTTCTCCCTGTTGCGATCGCTCTTGGTTAATCTCATCAAAAACCGCGATCGGCAGAAATGCTTCTCCACGAATCTCTAAGCGATCAGGGGGATTTTCTAAATTTAAGCGCAAGGGAATAGAACGGATCGTTTTAATATTGGGGGTGATATCTTCACCTGATGTGCCATCACCTCTAGTTGCCCCACGTACTAAGACCCCCTGTTCATAGGTCAAGGCGATCGCTGATCCATCAATCTTTAGTTCACAAACACTATCTAAAAAATTGTGAGAATGTTTCGAGTTGCTACTTACCTCTTCTAAATTACTAGCTAATCCCTTTTGACATCTTTCTTGCCAAGCGTTTACATCATCAGAAGTAAATGCATTTTCTAAACTATAAAGGGGAATGTGATGCAGAACTGATAGAAATTGAGTAGTTGGCTTTTCGCCTACTCTTTGAGTAGGACTGTCGGGGGTAATTAGCTGTGGATATTGAGATTCAAGTTTTTGTAATTCCTGATAGAGCGCATCATAAACTGAATCCTCCATTGTGGGAGCATCAAGGGCATAGTATTCATAACTAGCACGTTGTAGTAATTTGCGTAGTTCGAGTAATCTTGCTTGGATTTCCAGATTGGGAGAGATGTCAGTCACAATATTACTGTATTACAAAATTTTATCTGTTAAATTATAGCCGCCAACATCTAAATAATAAAATGCGGCGCAAAGCGCCGTTTTTTATTATTTAGATGGGTTTTGGATCGCGCCCATGAAGATGATGGTGCTAGTTTGCCGATCGCTAATCGTAAAGAAAAATGGGCGATCAACAATCATCGTAAATGGAGGTTCTTCATTGGGTATGGCTGAAGTTGCACGCATCTCGACTGAAGTAACAGCCGCCGCTTCAGTGCCTTCTTCATTAACTTCGACAAAGGTTTTGTGTTTAACATCACTGATAAAAGCCTTAACGGCTGTCAGATTGCGAAAATCTGCCTTGTCGGGATTAAAAGCGATCGCCATGCCCATCTTTTGTAAAACATTTTTGAGGCTGGTTTCATATTCCACTTTAAAGCGTGGCAGTTGAATTAAGCCTTCTCTCCGTGTAAATTTGGTTGACCATTCTTGCCAATTTTTTGCTGTCAATTGTTGCTGAAACTTTACAAGATTAGAGTTAGGCTTTGGCAAAAATACTTCCATACTGAAGCGTCCAGAACCGTAAGGTAGACTAATCGCCTGAAAGGTTGGTGCATCGTAATAGCGGTATTCACCAGAACGCGACATGGCAGGATGTTGAATCTTTGCGCCATCACTTAGGGTAAAGGGCTGGGGTTGAGTAAGTGCTTTATCAAAGGGAGATTTCCATTTACCTTTAAAGTAGACCGCATTAATCAAGAAGAGTAAACTATCGGCATCAATGCGATCAACGATTTTCTCAATTTTGTCCTTGGTATTTTGCTTTACCCAAGCATTAATCGTACTTACAGAATTAGGATCGTTAAAGTTAAGATTAGTAATTTCAGCTTGATAGAACTCCTTTACCTTATTTAAAAAAGTTGCATCCAAAGCAATATCCTTTCTTGCCCAAAGTGAGTTTGCAATATTTAGTTCAACATTGGTATCGCCCTTGGCTAGTAATTGTTGAATATTTCGGTTGAAGTCATTGACCTCATCAATTTTGATGCCCTGTAGTTCTAAAGCCTTAGCGATCGCTTGTTGAGTTTCGCCACTTGCGCCGTTATAGGTCATCGATAGGGCGATCGCAACACTCGTAGGAGAGATGAATATATTTTTATTGATATCTTGAGTGGCAATGCGATCAAATAGTTGAAAGCCGAAACTGCTACTGGCTTTAACTAAGCGCTCATCAAGTTTCACTTTGCCTGCACGTTCATTGGTAGTTGGGCTGGGAGAGGTCGCAACAGTAGGTGCTGGACTGACTGTGCTAATTAGTGAAGCTTGAGAATTAGAATTAGGTGCTGCACATCCCATCAGGGCTAAAGCTATAAGGCTGATAATTGTGGCAAGATAACAAGTCTTCATAACACTGATTTCCAAACCTCAAAATTTCTATATTTTTAGCTTAGGACATAACTTGCGATCGCCTATCGTCGTTACATTTTCCGTAACTCAACTTGAATTCGATATAGACATTTGTGACTTGCTTAGCTGCCGCAACCAGACATTCAGTTTAATGATGTAAGAGCACAACTCTGTTGTTAATAGGCTGAAGAGGTCGCGCATCAACTTGATAGATTTTGGTAAATGTGGCAATCTGCTCTTCGGAAACAGTGATTGGCTCCACAAAGATATTCCAGCTAACCCCTTCACTGCATGGAGGCGTAGTCAAAGAACCACTATAGCTATAATAATAAGCCTTGTTGCTAGGCAAAAGATTCTCCGCATTGATCAGGCGATCGCTAATGGTTTTGGTTTCACCAATATTCGGAATCTGTTTCCATATTTCGGTAATCAAAGGATTGGACTTACCTTCATTGAGCATAACTCCAACTACGGCTAGTTTTCCTGCCTCATTCCGATGGACAAGATGCAGTTCCATTGCTGAAGCGCGATCATTAATTTCATGCTCACTGGGAGTATGAAAATGGAACTGAAGTAGTGAGTATTTCTCGCCATTAATACTCACAGTACTACCCTGAGTATAGTTCACTTGAATCGTATGACCATTGTTGATGATGCTCAAGGGAGTGGGTTGATAATCAAAACTGATTTTTGCAGGGACATCTTCTATAGGATTTTTGATATTGATTGGGGACTGATCTTTCCCAAATTCACACATTGTAAAATCATCACTTAGTTTGCCCCATTGAGTAGGATTTGCTGCGCCACCATAGCTCCATTGGGGAGGTTTTGCGGCTAAAACGGGTGTTGTTAGAAATGCCAATGTCACTAGGGCGATCGCTAATAGCGACATTAACTTTTTGCCATAATTCCTAGTAATTACATCCATTAGTGAGCGATCTCTTCTATTAAATTTCTGGAAGTTAAAGTAAATATATAGCCTGTATTAGGCTAGTGAAGTACAGGTTTTTTTCCCCGCCTTCGGCGGGGAAAAAAACTCTGTCCCGCGTTTGCTTGAACACGCTATATAGTGCCAGCCAATTATATTAGGACAAATCCAAAACCCCAAAGAGAGTTGCGGTGCGTAGCGCCACAACTCTCTTTTGGTGAAAAGTCTATAGTTCTATATAATTTTGACAAGATTTCTCTAAACCAGTAGTCAATCTTTTCACTTTTTATCAAACGATTAATTGTTCCAAATAAAGTGTATGAAACTTTTTGCAATTACCATCCGAGCTTTAATTCTGGGTTTATCGATAGGAGGTTCTAGTCTTGCTCAAACCCTTGAACTTCCACCAAATTTAATTCCATTTAACTCTGTAGAAGGGGAAAAGTTATTAATTAGCAGTCAGAATCGAACAGATTATTTTCCTTTGAGTATCCACTTCATCACGCAGCAAAATCAGGCTTTTTGCGGAGTAGCTAGCATGGTTATGGTACTGAATGCTTTACATATTCCTGCCCCTGAAGCCCCCGAATATCCGAATTTTCGTACTTTTACTCAAGACAACTTTTTTAATAATGAGGCAACGCATAAAGTTACGTCTGCAAATGCTATTCGTCGCCGAGGCATGAATCTAGATACATTGGCTAAATTACTGGAAAGCTACAATGTCAAAGTCAAGGTCTATCATGCCTCTAGCACTAATTTGTCAGAATTTCGCCAGTTAATCGCCGATAATCTCAAGCAGTCTAACAATTTTGTCATCGTCAACTATTTGCGAAAAGCCATTAAGCAAGAAAGTGGCGGACATATTTCACCGATCGCTGCCTATAACAAAGCAACAGATCGTTTTTTGCTTCTTGATGTTTCTCGCTATAAATATCCACCAGTTTGGGTGAAAGCAGAAGAGTTATGGCAAGCTATTGACACTGTTGATTCTGATGGCGGTAAGACAAGAGGATTTGTCTTAGTGAGTCGATAGATTTTGAAGCTTAAACACAGGTTTGTAAGGCTGAGATATCCGCGCTCACAATTTGATCTAGATTTCTGGTAATCTTCTCCATGTCCCAATTCCACCACGCGATTTCCAATAACTTCGTGATTGCTTGATCTTCAAATCTTTTACGAATCAATGCGGCAGGATTACCGCCAACGATCGCATAGGGTGGCACATCTTTAGTAACCACTGATTTGGAGGCAATTATCGCGCCATCACCAATTTTGACTCCCGCCATAATAACTGCTTCGTAGCCAATCCAGACATCATTACCAATTACGGTATCGCCTTTGTAGGGAAATTCCAGATCTTGCGGATTCCATTCGTTCCAAAAAATTTGAAATGGATAGGTAGAGGTAGTGTGTCACATTTGTTGAGAGATAGAGGAGGATTGAGAACAAAAC
>JBJTVM010000176.1:0-4384 GCA_046081205.1 Pseudanabaena sp.
GCCTAATCCCATAGGATTGGGAAATGGAGTCAACCCCCGATTTACAACTTCTCCTGTTTTTGCATTAAGTCGATAAACTGTTTCTTCGGTGCGATCGCTTACCCACAATTCTTCACCCATTAAAGTTAATGCTTCAAAGCCAGCTCCTGGGGCATCCATAATTCGCAGTAGGGTGCGGGTAGCACGCCCAAATACAAAAATCTTACCAACTTCGCTAGAGCTTACATACACACCACCTTCGGATACTGCAATACCGTCAACCCGATTTGGCAGTTCCATAAATGGCTGCAAATCAAAGTCAGCCATGTTGCAGTAATAAATTCCATTATCCTTAGTAATCCACAGGGTATCTCCTGCGATCGCTAAGCCTGTTGCATCTCGAAATTGTAACGCTGTATAGTTATTTAGTACTGTCGCGCCCTCAGAAAAAGGATCAATTTTGAGCAGATGTCCTTGATACGCATCAACACAAAGCGCATAGGGCTTGCCATTCTTTACATCAGTACTTACATTAGTTTGCCACACTAAACCGTGAAGGTTATAAGCGCCAATGGGATAAATCGTGCTTGGTAAGCTGGGCATAAGGTGTTTAGACGGGTGAATGGGCGGATAATTTAGCAAAGCCTTAGGCTTTCTACAAATTCTGATCTGACTTCAAAAGCAACATTAGTTCCGTAGCGAAGGCAACAGTTGTGATATCTAGATAAGTATATTGCGATTTGCAAGCTGCTACACAGCATAAATATGTCACTAGACCTGTGGCTTAGCGAAGCCATTCTTACAACTCACCATTTACACCAATTTCCGACTCCATGAACTTACACAGCGTCAATTCGACGAACGCGCAAAACGGTAAAAATCTCTCTGTGATTTTTGCCATTTCCTGCTTTCGTCGAACTGACGTTAAGTTGAGCTATGTGCTACTGTGATTGGCTGGGGTAGCAACTAAACACAGTCATAGTTGAAACGTTCAATATCTTCTTTACACTTTTTGGATCGCACATGAGGCAATATTCTCTACTCACAACTATCTCTTATCTAATCGGTCCAACTCTGATTATTGTCAGTCATATTGGTTCTTTACTAGTTTTTGTAACTGGTTTGTCTTGGGGGGCGATCGCTTGGATCTTGCTACTATATTTCATCCGTATGCTTGGGACGACAAGCATTTATCATCGATTGCTTACGCACAAAAGCTATCAAGCTCCTGCACCCATATTATGGATTGGCTGCCTTGTGACCGCATCGGCGGGACAGATGGGACCAAGTTGGTGGAAGGCACATCACATGCACCATCATCAACATTCCGATCAAGTCCTCGATACTCATTCCCCCTACCATCCTCATCAATGGCTAAAAGGGTTTTATTGGTCTCAAGGAGGGTGGCTATTATCTCCTCAATTTTTTCCCGATAAGCTCCCTTCTGATGTAGAAAACGATCTGGTCTTAAAAGTAATTGACCGTTTACATTTCATCCCTTTAGTCACACTAGGAGCTATTTCGTATTGCATCGGTGGGCTGGAATATCTAGGTGCTTTTTTTCTCAGCACGACATTACTTTTTCATGGTGTACAAACGGTCAACTCGCTTAGCCATCTTGTAGGGGAACAGCCTTTTATCAGTGCCGATCATAGTCGCAATAGTGGGCTTGTCGCATTTTTGACTTTGGGTGAAGGTTGGCATAACCTCCACCACGCTTTTCAGTCATCAAGTCGGCATGGTATTACTATTCGCGATGGTCAGGTTGCCTACTTACCAGATTTCACTTTTAGCTTCATTAAACTACTTGAGTTTTTCAAGTTAGCATCAAAGTTGAGAGTGCCTAGCGAAAAAGATCTGTTAGCCAAAGCGCGAACCCAGAAGTCACAGAATTTAGAATTAGCGATCGCCTCAAAAAAATCAGCAAATTCTTAACATCACCTGTCTTATACCAAATCACAAAATGGCGTAGCCATTTTGTGATTTTAAAACCCTTACAGCGTTTGCGTTTTAATTCACGAAAGTGGGACAACACTGCAACATTAGTAACCTACATAAAATTTTAACGATCAAAGATTTCATAGGTAGCTATACTAAATCTCAAATCAATAACTTAGAGTTCTTGCGTTAACTGCTACATCAAAAACAGCAAGTTCTCAAGTTGATATCTTGCATGATTTCTTGTCTGAGTAACCTTCTTTTTAAGTTGAGAGCAACCAACATGACTTCTACGAATTTATTCCCAAACACGCAAGCTCATATCCCTCTAGTGGGAAATGCAACTTTAAAAAGTCCGATTGCTTACAAAGCAACGCGATTAATGGCAAGCGCTTTTAATACTATCCAAATGGGAATGGCTGAAGCCTATGTCAATGGGCTGGAAATACCAGACGATGTTTTTCGATCGCTACTACATACATCCATGCCGATTTTGTTTAAGCATTTTCCGAGTCTACTCGCTCCCTACGAATGGGTATTACAGGAATCGGAGCATCTAGCAGAATCTTCACGAGAACTAATGAAGGTGCAGTATGACCTACCTCAATCTATGTTGAATTCAATGCTGGGCGATTGGCAAGTCATCTATCCTAAATACAGCACTGGATTTTGGGAAAAGGGAGCAGTAGATTTGGAAGAATCTCAAAAACATATGCTCGATCAGGTGATTGAACGGCTAGAGATTGTTGATGGTGATAATATTCTGGATTTTGGTTGTGGTTGGGGATGTGTTCCTAATTACATCATGTCGAAATTCCCTAACGTGCGATTTACAGGGCTAAACTTGAGTCATCAGCAATGTGAGTACATGCGTAACAAGATGCAAGATCCATCTAGTTCCCTGAGTTCGGGTCGCTTCACTCTGCATGAAGGTGATTTGAATGAGGCACAGTTTACCGAAAAATTTGACAAAATTTTGTCCATTGGAGTCTTCTGTCATGTTGGCAATCTCACCAATGCTTTCCAAAAGCTGGCTTCATTTCTCAAACAGGATGGGAAAGTATTCATTCACATCATTACTGTGCGTACTCCAAATCATATGTCCTCTGGCTTCACGCACAAGTATATTTTCCCTCACGGTCGCTACTGGAATTATGATGCAGTCCCCAATCATAACCACGATCTTAAAACCATCAATCGCTGGTATATGAACGGTATCAACTACCATAAGACGTTGACCGCTTGGTTGGAGAGATTTGATGCTTCTCAAGACATTGCTAAGACTCTAGACTATGGCATGGACTATGCTAGATTTCGACGGATCTGGCGTTTTTATTTGTTACTCTTAGGGACAATTTTTGCAACTTGCGATGGTGAGTACAATGGCAATGGTCAATATCTGATGATTCATGCTTAATACCAATTCACAAAAGTGTGGCTACACTTCTGTGAATTAAAAACAAAACCCTGTAATACCAAAGCATCGCCATTTGCGGCGTGAGCAGCATACCGCAAATGGCGAAAAATGGGAAGAATCGCGAAGCGACTCTTCCCATTTTTCGCTTTCATCGAACTGACGTTAATCCAAATTCACGAAAGTGTGACAACGCTTTCGTGAAGTAAAGAACAAACCCATCAAGGGTTTTCAAGCTACAGCGCTTTGCGCTCAAGCCACAATCTTTCTTTTAGTCAGTTTCATCGGCAATTACCGTAAGAAATGGCATACATTTCTTACCTTAGTATCAAACTCTGAGCAGCGATTAGATTGGTCGCGGCTGCCGCATCAACTGGTGGAGAAAACAGAAAACCCTGTCCATAGTCACAGGAAAGCGATCGCAAAACATTAGTATGTGCTTCTTTCTCTATCCCCTCAGCAACTACTTTCAACTTCAACTGATTAGATAAGTTAATAATCATCGAAGTGATTTCTAAGCTATTTGAATTTGTGTCAATATCTTTAATAAATGAACGATCAATCTTGAGGGCTGTGATGGGTAAGGATTGAAGATAAGAAAGAGAAGAATAACCTGTACCAAAATCATCAATTGAAATTCCAATAAATCGTTCCCGCACTTGGTCTAAAACATTGATCGCAGTTTTGATGTTTTCCATTAAAACACTCTCAGTAATCTCTAAATTCAAGCTTTCCCCACTCAGTCCTGCGACGAGGAGACTGTTATCGATATCTTTCAATAGCTCTGAATTAGTTAGTTGTAAACTCGATAAATTAACGCTAATACTTTCAGGGCAAGTGTCAGGAAATTGATGTTTCCATCGCCCCATTTGTGCGCAAGCTTCTGACAAGAGACAACGACCTAATGGAACAATTAGACCTGTTTCTTCTGCCAATGGAATAAACTCTAATGGAGAAATCCATCTTTGATCTGGCGTTCGCCAGCGAGCTAAAGCTTCAAAGCCTTTAATCTTGCCCGTGTGTAATGAAAAAATTGGCTGATAGTATACTAAG
>JBJTVM010000177.1:0-9271 GCA_046081205.1 Pseudanabaena sp.
CTGACCATTTTGGGTGAATTTAACCGCATTTCCCACTAGATTAAGGAGAATTTGACGTAAACGAGCGCGATCGCCAATTACATATTGGGAGATATCAGAGGCGATCGCATATTGGAGATTGACTTGTCTGGCGATCGCTTGGTTTTCTAATAACTTGCAAACTCCTCTGATCACTTCTTCTAGGGCGAAATCTTTAGCTTCTATTTCTAACATTCCTGATTCGATCTTTGAGAAGTCTAGAATGTCATTGATAATTGTCAAGAGAGCTTCGCCGCTATCTTTGATTGTTTTGACAAATTCCTGTTGAGCGGATGTCAGCTCGGTCATTTCTAGAAGTTGCGTCATGCCAATCACCCCATTCATGGGTGTACGAATTTCATGGCTCATGCTTGCTAAAAATGCACTCTTGGCTTTATTAGCTTCCTCTGCGGCGGCTTTAGCTTCAGCTAAAGCAATTTCAGTTTGTTTACGGATGGTGATATCTACTACACGCACTAAGTTAAAACGTTGAGTTCCAAATGCAATTGGCTTAGCAGAAAGATCTCCCCAAAACTCTCGTCCTTTACGGGTGATATATTCAACTTCTAAGCTCCAAAATCCTTTTTGATCTATTTCTTGATTGATTTGGGCAAGTTCTTGTAATGTAAATTGCCGCTTTTGGAGAGTATGACCTTCAATATCAATCAAATCATTTTTACGCTCTACTTCAAATAGTTTCATCGCTTGCTGATTGCAATCAATGGTACGCAGAGTCTCACTGTCGACTAAAAACAGCGCATCACTGGATTCATTGAAGATTATTTCTCGCAAATCTCGGCTATGAATTAGTTCTTGTTCAAGATACTGGCGATCGCTAATATCGAAAAGAAATCCATCCCAAACCAATCCATTAGCAGTATATTGGGGACGCGATTTACCTTGAATCCATTTCAGCTTTCCTGATGCAGTAGTTAGCTTCCATTCGTGCTGCCAAGGGGCAGATGTCTGCACAGCAACAGCAATTGATTGCTGTAGTAACAGTAAATCATCAGGATGGATCAAGTTCCATACTGAATTTGCATCTTGAAGGATTTGTTCAGGGTCTAGCTCTAACAATTCCACTGATCCAGAACTAATATAAGTAAAAGTTCCCGCCTCTTTCTCGAAAGGGGAGTAACGATAAACCATACCTGGCATATTTTTTACCAGAGTTTGAAATCTAGTTTCACTAGCTTGGATTGCTTCTTCTATTTGTTTGCGATCGCTAATGTCAGTATGTATTAGGATCACTCCATAATGCTCTGAAGTGATCGGTGCAGCATTGACACTAAACCACCGAAGTTTCCCATCAACGCAAATAATCCCTGTTTCCACATCATAAACAGGAACTTGATTGCTTAAAGCTTGTATACGGGCATATTCTTCGACAGGCATAATTGAGCCATCAGGACGGATCGCATTAGGGCTTATTTCCTGCTTTGCAAACTCTTTTTGCAGCAATGGCTGAGGTATCCCAAGCCAAGCTTCAGCAAGGTTATTACTCTCAAGGATGTACCCATTCTTATCAGTAATGGAAATGCCAATTGGGGCTGTTTGGAAGAGAACCTTGTACTTTTCCTCTGATTCATTAAGGGCTATTTCCACGCGTTCAAAGGATTGCTGCACCTGTTTTGTCATTTGGTTAAAGGACTTAGCCAATGTACGAATCTCAGCGATCGCATGATTTTCTGGCAAAGGCTCTTGCAACTCTCCATTGGCGATCGCCTTACTAGCCTGACTCAATCGTAAGATCGGCTTAGTAATCCAACGAGTTGAGATGATACTTAGTACTGAAGCAATAATTAACGTTATTCCATATAACAGGATTGTCCAAACTTGATTGGCTTGAGTATCTGCAATCAAGTCCGACTCAGGTATAACCACCGCAATTACCCAATCCAAACCATTACGATCGCGGATGGGTAATACTTGAGCAATTTGGCGATCGCCATTGATTTGAAACTCAAATTTCTCTAGTTGACGGATATTGGCTAAACCGCCAAAGCGATCGCGCAAATATCTCACTGAACTATGAATCTGAGGATTTTGGCTATTACTTGCTTTCAGTAACTTCTGTTCAGATTCATTTTGAGAAAGTTGGTATGTTTTTTGAGATATTGATGAAGTAGCCACCAATGTTTCATTACGCTCCATGATAAAAACTGAACCAGCTTTAATATCAATGCTTTGTAAAAATCCACTAATAGCTTTAAGGGAGCGAATCCCATAGGTAACACCCAATAAATTTCCATTGTTGAGATCGTAGATTGGTTCTGCAAGGGCAACTAATAGCTCTCCTGTGTAAATATGCGGGTATACAGAAGTCCAAGCCGCTTTTTTTGACTGGACTGCCACTTGATACCAAGGACGCTGACGCGCATCAAACATAATGGATGTCTCGGTTACTTGCGCCGGTGAGCCATCAGGATTTGTAGTAAAAGTTCTGTATCTACCACCACCATTGGGAGCAGCCCGAATGCTAAATGAGCCATCTTTGAGGCGTTCTACCGCCCGATGTCCTCCCAAAGTATTCCCAAATCCAATGATCGTAATCGGGGATAAGGAATTAAGCTGCATCTGTTCCCAAGCCTGTCGCTCTTGGCTAGAAAAGTCATCAAAATTCCATATATTTCGCCGTAAGGCGCTAATATTGTTTTTGTTAACTTGGTCAATGTTTTGCAGATAATTTATCGTTTTCTCTGTAACACGGGTAGTTATTTCTGTTTTCAGCCTATTCGCTAACTGATTAACTGACTCTTGTCCACTGCGATAAGATAAATAGGCAACTAGTCCCACAGCCCCAAAAATTTGGATCAAGAAAGCCAACAACAGCAGCCATTGTAAAGGGATACTGGGTAAATGAGACTGTTGACGATCAATGATCATGAAAAAGTGGATCTGGACACTCTAAGATATTTTGAAATTATACCAATTCACAAAAGTGTGGCGACACTTCTGTGAATTAAAAACCGAACCCTGTAAGGATTTTGAAAGCACAAAATAGCTACATCATTTTCTGCTTTGGTATTATTTGGGGAAATTCCTAAGAAAAGTTGTGGCGGGATTCGCCCACCACAACTTTTCTTGAGTTCAACTATTTTGTGTAACTCCCTTGGGAATATTGCGATGATTAATTGGTAAATACTACACTTCGATTGCGTCCTTGATATTTTGCATAATAAAGAGCTTGATCGGCTTGATTGATCAATAGGTAAGGCGATCTCTCTAGATTGGGAATATCTGAAGTTATGCCCATGCTAATCGTCACCACGCCACTAACATCTGAAGCTTGATGGGGAATTTGTAAAGTCACGATCGCTTGATGGATCATCTTCGCTACAATGATCGCCCCTTCGAGATTAGTATTCGGCAAAATCACAATAAACTCTTCACCGCCATAACGCGCCACCAGATCGGCAGGTCGGCCAACTAATTGATCGACAGCTTGGGCAATTCTGAGCAAGCATTCATCTCCCAATTGATGTCCATAGTAATCGTTATATCGTTTAAAATAATCGACATCGAACATGAGTAGAGATAAAGGCTGCTTTTCCCGATACAGCCTTTGCCATTCATAGAAAATTCGCTCATCAAAACATCGGCGATTAGCGATTTGTGTCAATCCATCAATATTTACTAGTCTCTTGAGTTCTTGATTTGCTTTTTTGAGATCAGCTTCTATTTGAATAAGAGCAATTTCAGACTGTTTGCGATCGCTAATATCAAAAGCAAACCCATACCAAGCTACATCTCCATTAGCTCGGCGCTCAGGCATTGCCTGCGATTTAATCCATTTTGTTTGTCCTTGAGGTGTGATAATCCGCCACTCATGCTGAAACATTTGCATTGTTTTGAGACTTAGTTCTATTTCCCTCTCAAAGCCAGCCAAATCATCAGGATGGAATATTTGATGACGCAGATTAGGATAGCTTTTTAAATTCTCAACTCTTAAACCTAGCAATTCTTCACTAGCAGGACTAGCATATTCAAAGAATGTATTGCCATCGGGATGACGTACCAAAATATAAATAGCTTCAGGTGAAATAGTTGCAATTTTTAGGAATCTGGCTTCGCTCTCCTTGAGCGCATCTTCAGCAAATTTGCGATCGCTAATATCAACATGAACGATAACCACACCATATTGCTCTAAGGGAATTGGACTGGCACTGATACTAAACCATCGCAAAATTCCATCGACACAAATAATACCCGTTTCGACATCACAAACAGCTTGATTACTCTTAAAAGCCCTAACACAAGCATATTCTTCGACAGGCATTATTGAACCATCAGCACGAAGCACATTAGGATTAATTCCATGCTTCTGGAGACAGTCAAATTCTGAAGGAGATGGATTCCCTAGCCATTTTTCAGAAGCAGCATTTCTTTCAATAATGTTAGCATCTTTATCTGTTATCGAAACTCCAATTGGCAAGGTTTGAAACAGAACTTTATATCTTTCTTGTGATTCTTTGAGAGCCCTTTCGACGGACTCATATGACCGACTGACCCAATATGCCATAATCAAGCCAAACCCAATGGATAGCAACAAAATCAATCCATAAATCCCAAACTCCCAATAGCCATCGGATTGATAATTAACCAGCCCCACAATAGCCACGGCTTGCAACACAAATGTCAATACCATCACCAATGTTAAAGGGATGCTACGAAAATGATCATAGGTTATGGAGAATCTAGCGGGCATTAATTAAAGATCAGCAAATGATAGCTTAGGGTTCTGAGATTAAATTAGAACTAGGGTTCTATGCTTTTAGACCGCACTTGAGTACAGCCTGTTGAGGCTTTAAGTAGTACAAAAGATTTTTTGAAAGCATTGCCAAGCATTACTTTCAAAAAATCTTTGGGGTTTTCAGTCAGCGCAAAGCGCTGTATAGGGCTACTAGTGCTACTGTAAGCTTACCCATAATCACTTAAGAATTAAGGAAAGTTCAATATTCTGCATTAATACTTCACTATTACTACTAACAAAACCACTTACTTTCAAATGTTTATGGATTTTTTCAAGGATAGAAACGCCAGTATTTTCAGAAATTCCGCTAGCCAACTCTATCTTTGAAATGCTTTTCTGAAGCCAAGACAAATCAAGACTCTTATCAAGATATCCATAGGTCAAGCGATCGCTAGGTAACTTCGCCAAAATCGTTTTAAAACTCTTGGATGCAGCGATCGAGTCATTATTTTTAAGTGTTAACGCTGATTCTAAAACTGGTAGGGAACTTGCTAAATACACATAGTCTTTGGTCTGAGTATGTGCCGCCACGACATTTCCTGATACCCCGAAGCTATCACTAGCGGAGAGCTTTGTCCAAATGGTTACAGGTTGTGACTTCAGAGAGAGTTCTCCCACAGTCAGCTTGTTTCTTGCCATGTCATCAAGGGAGCCAAGCACCTTCTTTGCCCCATTTGCATCTCCCACTTTTGCAACTACTAACCAATCAGGATTGTTACTTGATTTGGGAAATAAAGCGATCGCGTAGTCCTGTTGCGCCCATGTGAAAGCCTGAGCATCAATGGGAATTGGGGCGATGGATTTGATCAGTGCTTGTTTCCATTCGGGGAGTATTGTACCTTGTAGCCCTTGCCAAGTTTGTGCAAGATTATTCCCAATGATTACGGAACTTCCTGAAGGAATTGTATTAGCAATATTTCCTGAGGACTTTTTGGCAGTTTTGAGCTGCGTTGTTGAGGGAGCAGCCGCAATTTCGCTCTGGTCGCTAGCATTTGCTAAGGTCAAGGCTGTTTTTACTCTGATGCCAGTCTTATCGAAACCTAAACCCATTAACAAGCTTTCTTTGGGCAACTCTTCACCAAACTCCGCGAGGTTAACATAAGCTACGCTGACCTTACCTGTACTTAACTGAGCGAGGCGATCGCGGTAGTTAGGTAGACTTGCTAGAGACAATTCAGGCTTTTGGATAGCATCGATCGCTTTGTGTAATACCCGCGTATCATTGGCAAACAACACAAACTGATCCAAAGTTGTTCCCGCGATCGCTGGTTTATCTTCCACAAAGCTCGTACTTAAGATCGATATCCCCTGATATTGCTCAAAGCCCAAATCGGAGCCATTCACTGCCAATCTCTGCCAGAAAGCATCAATACTTGTTTTCGCAAGGTCAGCATCTTTCACTGCAAACGCTAACAAATAGCCTGTTTGCAAACCATTCTTAGGCTGAGCATCAAGATCAACATCGGTGACCGCTAAGGTAATTTCTTGATCGAGCCAAGGCTGGATATCGCGTTCGTAGTCTAATAACCAATTTTGTTGCAATTGCTGTTTGAGTTTGGCAATTTCATGACGCACATCACCGCGATCGCTTGGTGGGGCAGCTAACTGGGTAAATAGTCCCAATTTTTCTGGATTCACCAAAAACGATAAAAATAAAGGTGATCGTTGCGGCAAAAACTTAATGGCTAGTGGCTGAGTCTTGACTCCCGCCAAAACCTCACGGGGAATTGCGCCCAAAACTTTGCTCACTGCACTCAAGCTCAGCACCAGCAGAAAAATTCCAACTACCGCAATTCCAACAAAAATAGGTTTTATTTTCATACCACTAGCACCAAAAATCAATCTTGCTGTTTATTTGCAAAATGCTATTTAATAACGAATCCTCGGATCAATCCAAGCATTGATAATGTCTACGAGAATACTCGCGATCGTGACGATGATTGCAAAAAATACGACGATTCCCTGTACCACTGGATAATCTCGACTTGCGATCGCCTCAAACAATCGATTGGCAAGCCCCGGCCAAGAGAAAGTAACTTCAGTCAACACTGCACCACCCAACATCGAAGCTAGGGTCAAACCTAAAATCGTAATTACGGGGATCATCGCGTTTTTGAGCGCATGGTTAAACAAAATTGCTCTGGAATTAAGCCCTCTAGCTCTAGCAGCCTCCACATAGTCCGACTGCAAAGTTTGCCGCAAATTTACCCGCACAATCCGCTCAAAAATGCCGCTAATCACGATTCCTAAACTGGTTGCGGGCAAAATCAAATATTGAATACTTGTCCAAAAATTTTGCCAATCACCCTTGATCAACGCATCAATCGTATATATTCCCAGCACTTGCACAGGCGGCTCCGCACTGGCAGGAAAGCGCGTCCCAATTGGCAACCATCCCAACTGCACCGAGAACACTAATTGCAAGATCATCCCCACCCAAAACAGGGGCAATGAGTAGGTAATAATCCCAAATAATCGACTACCCACATCCCATTTCGTATTTGGTCGCAAAGCGGCAATAATGCCCACAGTTAGCCCAACTACTAAAGCGACGATCAGAGCATACAGAGCCAGTTCGGCAGTGGCTGGGAAAAAGTTTTTAATGATTTGCCCAACGGTTTGTTCACGGGTGCTAATCGATTTACCCAGATTAAAACGGGACAGATCTTGCATATATTCCCAATATTGTGAAAATAGGGAACCCGTTAGTCCCACCTGTTCTCGTAGAGCCACCTTTACTTCTTCAGGGGCGCGGGGGCCTAAAATCGCATCAATGGGATCTCCTGGGGTCGCTCTCATCAATAGAAAGACAACTGTGGCGATCGCCCACAACATGATTGGTGCGAGTAGCAACCGCGCCATAATGTAATAAAACAGGGCTTTGAGGCGACTAGACATAGGCTGAAGCTTTACTGGACAAATTTTTCCAAAATAATTATAGAATGAGCGGCGCTAAGCGCCGCTCATTCTAGCCGAGTTCTCCCACGTAAGTCCCTAAACCGATCGCCGTGCGAACTAATGTGCCATGAATATCAACAGCACTGTATTGCGCGATTGCATCGGCAATTGGCACATCGATTACTTCGCGATTTACCCAAGCCACCATGCGATCATATTTGTCCTGTGCGATTAAGTCTACGGCTGCAACCCCAAACGCTGCGCCGAGAATACGATCAAGCGGTGATGGTGTACTACCTCGTTGCACATGCCCCAAAACACTGACACGGCTCTCCATACCCGTGCGCGTACTGATCTGACCGCCAAGATACTGACCAATACCGCCATAGAGGGTCTGACCGAGACTATTCGTATATTTTACAGGCTCACCCGTGGGCGTTTTTACCGCTTCAGCGACGACCATCGTACTAAAATTAAAGCCACGTAGGGCACGATTCATCAGGCGATCGCATACTTCATCAAGGTTATAGGGGATCTCTGGGATCAAGACAATATGCGCCCCACCTGCAATCCCCGCGCTGACAGCAATATGTCCCGCATCCCGTCCCATGACCTCTAAGATCATCACGCGGCTGTGACTAATAGCGGTATAGGTCAAGCGATCCAAAGCCTCGACAGCGACACTCACCGCCGTATTAAACCCAATCGAGTTTTCGGTTGCGCCCAAGTCATTATCAATGGT
Organism: Pseudanabaena sp.; assembly: GCA_046081205.1. GTDB lineage: Bacteria > Cyanobacteriota > Cyanobacteriia > Pseudanabaenales > Pseudanabaenaceae > Pseudanabaena. Next base: position 8,412 of record JBJTVM010000177.1, read on the forward strand.
TTTCGGCACGGCTACAAGATTCATCTGCCCCTGTTGAGCAAGACGACGTAGGATTGCCAAGCTACCATCTCCGCCAATACCAATTAGTCCATCTAAACCAAGTTTGTGATACCCCTCAATCACTTCTTCGGAGCGGTCAAGTATCGAGCCATCGGGCATCGGATAAGCAAAGGGATTGCCTTTATTGACAGTTCCTAAAATCGTGCCACCATAGCGCAGAATACCTGAAACTTTTTTCATATCCAGTAGCTCTGCTTCCATTGGGCGATTCATCAATCCTTGAGTTGCGCCTTTAATGCCATAAATCTCAATGTCATAATCGCGGGCACGGCGCACAACAGCTCGAATTACGGCATTCAGTCCGCCACAGTCACCACCACTTGTCAAAATACCAATACGCTTAGGCTTTGTCATAAATCTTGTAATAGTTTCTCAATATTGATCGGATCTTGAGGAGTAGCGACATTTGGGATCAACTAGACTCAAACTCCAATCCTGCCATTCTGCTTCAACACCAAAACAGAAAATGGCGTAGCCATTTTCTGTTTTTAAAACCCTCACTGGGTTTGGTTTTTAATTTAACGTGAGTTCGATATAGCCATTTGCGCCGCGCGAAGCGTGGCGCAAATGGCGCAAAATGGTAAAAATGAAAGTGCGATTTTTACCATTTTGCGCGTTGGTCGAATTGACGTTATAGCAAATCACAAAATGGCGTAGCCATTTTGTGATTTCAAAACCCTTACAGGGTTTGGCTTTTAATTCACAAAAGTGTGACGACACTTTTGTAAATTGGTATGACTTATTATCACGACAAGATCTGTGTCGAGATTTTAAATATTTGTGAACTACAACAATTACCG
>JBJTVM010000178.1:0-7635 GCA_046081205.1 Pseudanabaena sp.
TTAATGAGAAAGAACAAATACATATTCACCATAACTTGTCAGCAATTAATTTGCTCAAAAACAAATACTGTTATCACCAGCCTGGAATCAGGGCTATTTCATTCTAAAAATGTGTTTGAGAGTATCAAGCCCAAAAGCACATTTGCGTTGAGCTTGAGCCATATTGTCAAAGAAGATAAATCGCGAATTCGGACTTTGCCACTAATTAATACTTGGGTAGTGGCTCGCAATTTTGCGATCAATCTCTATCGCTCTAACTTCTTGGCACTGGTCATCTAAAACGTGATCGACGTATTTCCGCCTTTTTTATCGGCTTGAAATGGACGTTTCAGCACCTATCCCTCATTAGCTGACCAGTGCCAATGCGTCTAACAGCCCGACTCCATCAGAAAGGCGATATTTACTAAAATCTGCCAAAGCATTATCGCAATCAGTCTCAGTCAACCAAATTAATGACAAAGGTGCAGTTAGCTTGAAAACTTGATTGACCTCGTGTTTATTTTGGCAATTTTGGATTAACTCCATCACCACAAAACCTGGCACACTGGGCAATTCTGATAATGTCGTAAACCATGCGATCGCGGGTTTATGTCCCCTCAAAACATCGATCAGAATATCCGTATCTAAAACATACATAAAACCATTTTATAAATGTTGACGATGTTCTGCTGCATAGCGAATTTGGCGAGCATATTCTTGACTATCCTTAATCTCAGGACGCGAGTTAATTAGTCCTTCGCCTTGCCAATAACTCACTAAGTCCGATCCAGTTCTAAGCTGACCATCTACAAGCTTTCTCACAGACAAAAGTTGTAGGATATATTCTGGTAAAGACAAACTAACTTTTCCTGCCTCCTCAGATAGAGCCTGTTCCAACTCTTGCGGCAATTCTAAAGTAATTGTCATAATATAAAGCGTTTAAAATTAATATCCACCAATATAGCAAACAAAACAAAAGAAGCCCCGCATTGCGAGGCTTCTTTTGTTTATTAAAGCTTAGAAGCGAGCGCTGTTAGGCTTGTGGACTATGAAGCTTTGGACTTGGCACTGCTTGATGTTGTCGAAAGCTACAACACGGATGAAAGAACCGGGGTAGCTAGAACGGCAAGCTTGCACTTCGCTCAATACTTCTTGAGGAGTGGTAGCGTTGAATAGGGGCAACTTCCACATTGTCCAGTAGTGGATTGCAGGATCGGAATCTTCGTTAAATTCGATCGCAGCGTAGAAGCCTTGCTTGAGGGTGTACTCGATTTGACGAGTGATTTGAGCATCGCTCAAAGGGGGAAGATAAGAAAGAGTTTCGTAACGACGCTCTTTTGGTAAAGTTTGCATTATTTCCTCGTAGTTGAAATTGGATTGCTATTGATTTGATTGGGTAGAAGCGCGATCGCCTTCAACACCTGAGTCAAGAGTAACTTCTAGAGAAACTTCGTTAACAAGCTCTGAACTAATTTCTATATCGCTCTGATCATCATTTTCAGAAGTTTCAGAAATCAAGTTCTCGCATTCTGCATATCCTTCAGAAGCTTGAACACTCATGATCCGTTCAAAATGTTGACGGCGAAGCTGCATATTTGATTGTTGAATACCTGTACGAGCCATTTCAGGCAAAAATTCTAAAATCTCATTAGCTAGATGTTCTCGTACAGTCATCACACGAAAAGCCATCTCTTGATTAACCTCAAAGAGGTCTTTGATATAAAGTTCACCGTTTTGGAGTCTTTCGCGTGTCGAGAATTGGTTAAACCAGAGCGCTTTCATCTTATCTGTTTCTTCCAACTGCTCGGCGATCGTCTTTACAGCTTCAAATGTCAAAAAATTCATTAACATTCTGGCAGTGGACTTAGTACTGCGCTTAATATCCATAGGCTGAATTCACCAAGAGGCTTTTTGCAAAAATGGGCATAGCCCATTTTTGCAACGGCAAATCGATTAGAGAGTATCCATTGCTTCAAACTCGAACTTGATTTCCTTCCAAAGTTCAAGAGCAGCATTCAATTCTGGAGACCAACGACCAGCTTCACGAAGAATGTCGCCGCCTTCACGCATCATGTTGCGACCTTCGTTACGAGCTTGGATACAAGCTTCGAGAGCAACACGGTTAGCGGTTGCACCAGTAGCTGCGCCCCATGGGTGACCCAAAGTACCACCACCGAACTGTAAGCAGGAGTCATCGCCGAAGATTTCAACAAGAGCAGGCATGTGCCATACGTGGATACCACCCGAAGCAACAGGGAGTACGCCAGGCATAGAAGCCCAATCTTGAGTGAAGTAAATACCACGAGCACGATCAAGTTCGATGTGGTCTTCACGCATTAGGTCAACAAAGCCCATGGTGATGCCCTTTTCGCCTTCGAGCTTACCAACAACGGTTCCAGAGTGGAGGTGATCACCACCAGACATACGCAGACACTTAGCCAAAACGCGGAAGTGAATCCCGTGAGTCTTTTGACGGTCAATAACAGCGTGCATAGCGCGGTGAATGTGCAATAGCAAGCCATTTTCGCGGCAATACTTAGCAAGAGAGGTATTAGCTGTGAAACCACCAGTCAAGAAGTCATGCATGATGATTGGTGTGCCAATTTCCTTAGCGAAAGCTGCACGTTCCATCATTTGCTCAGATGTAGGCGCAGTTACGTTGAGGTAGTGACCCTTGATTTCGCCAGTTTCTGCTTGTGCTTTTTCGATTGCTTCTTGTACAAACAGGAAGCGATCGCGCCAGCGCATGAAAGGCTGAGAGTTAATGTTTTCGTCGTCTTTGGTGAAGTCCAAACCGCCGCGTAGACATTCGTATACTGCACGACCGTAGTTCTTAGCAGAAAGACCTAATTTAGGCTTAATGGTACAACCCAAGAGAGGACGACCATACTTGTTCAACTTGTCACGTTCAACTTGGATACCGTGAGGAGGTCCTTGGAAGGTCTTCAGATATGCAATGGGTACGCGAATATCTTCTAGACGCAACGCACGAAGAGCTTTGAAACCAAATACGTTACCAACCAATGAGGTGAGCAAGTTGGTTACAGAACCTTCTTCAAACAAGTCAAGAGGATAGGCAATGTAAGCGATGTATTGATTATCTTCGTTGGGTACTGGTTCAACATCATAGCAACGACCTTTGTAGCGATCGAGGTCGGTCAACAAGTCTGTCCATACAGTTGTCCAAGTACCTGTAGAAGATTCAGCAGCTACCGCAGCCGCAGCTTCTTCTGGAGGTACGCCTGGTTGAGGCACGAAGCGGAAAGCAGCGAGAAGGTCAGTATCTCTGGGGGTGTAATCAGGGGTATAGGACTCTAGTTTATAGTCCTGAACACCTGCGTCGTACCCAGCCTTAGATTTAGACTGTGTTTTTGAGTAAGACATTAATATCTCCTTACTAGATTTAAATGAGAATCAGTAAACTGCACGAAGCTCTGCAAAAAAACTTAAGAGTCAGAGTCAATAGTCAAATCGAAAATTAAAGAAAGATTAAAAATCTATTAAAAATCTAATTAGCCCTTTTGATGTCTGCTTCTTCTTGGAATAATTTTTTGCTTTATATAAGTTAATCCTATCAGGAATCCTTCGTATGAATCCCTTGAGCGATGTCTTTAATTTAAACATAAAGTGCGTATCCACATTTACTTTTTTTGTAAAAAATTTTTTGAAACTTGCTGTTTTTAGCAACAAATTCATATAAAAAATTTATATAACTCTAATAAGCTAGATATATCCCCTAGTACTTGTTTTTGCGAGATATTTCTCAACCAATTACCTGAAATGCCTAATGGATAAGGATTTTTGAGTAAGTACGACTATAGATTTATGTTAAGAAAAATAAGAATCTAATTATCTGTTTTAGCGATCACCCGATACATACCAACACAAAAACTAATATGAATAGTTAGGAATTTTAATAAGATTAAAACAATATTAGAAATTCTAATAGCTTATATATAAATACAAAATCAATTGATTTTGAGCTAACTTTGTTGCTAGCTCTTCTATTGATTTAACTAGAGTATTTCTACTCATTGCTATTATTCACAAAAAAAGTAGGGTGCTTTGCCCCCTACTTTTTTAGACGATTTGCTGTGTCAGCCATGCTAGTAAGACCAGTTCTAAGCTCTGATTATTTTTGTGCATTTCTTGCTTGACCCATTGCGCGATCGCGTCGATCGCCGAAAAACTAGAGCCTGCTTGCCATTTCACATCAAGCCCCATAGATGTGAGGTGAGTGCCTTCGAGGGTTTGCAAGCTGACAGTTTTAGGAAATTTTTGCTTGAGTAACTGAGCAAGGGTAGAAATTTCATCAAGCCCATCGTCCACAAATTTGATTAATAAATTATTTGCAGTTTGATAGTTGGCAGTAATTAGCTGTTCAGTTTCCTTCGGTGAAGGGGTGAAATCCATCGACGACATTTCAGGGATTGTGCCAGCTAGTTCTTTAAAAAAAGGAATTGAGCGATCGGCACTGTAGTTGTTGTAAGCAATGTATATATTGCCACTGCGGGTAGGTTTGTACAGACTATTAATTAATAGATGGATTTTGCATCCCATGCTATGCCCCATACCAAAAACTGGGAAATAGTCAAGAAATAGTTTGCTACGAGCCTTGCGAAATGAGCTATGGGCTTCACGCGCAATTTGACGATGGTCAAAGGTGTTATTTAAAAATGGGGTAGCAACGATCGCATAGTTATTTTTAGCAAGCTGTTCGAGGACACGACTATAGGCAACATGGGGGGCAGCCGCAAAAAATGCTCCACCTAAAAAGTGAATTACGCCCTTGGGTTTAGGTGGTGTCAGTACCCAATTTTCTTCAATCTGCTTCCACTCCATTAGTTTTGCCACTCTTTACATTTCTTTATATTTGTATTCATTTTATAGCGCTTTTCAAGCAAACGAGTTACATAGGTTTGTTTCCCCGCCGAAAGCGGGGAAACAAACCTATGTAACTCACTAGACTGATAAAGGCTAATAGCAATGCAAGGTTTGCTTAGAAAAATAAGTGCCAGCGCTTTGCGCTGGCACTTATCTTTGGTTTGTTTGCCCAGACTGATGAACACTATATGCTTAAGTGAAGTAAGGGTTAGTTTCCCGCCGAAGTCGGGAAACTAACCCTTGTACTTGAAAAGCGCTATATAAGTTTATTCGCGATTAGGTTTATCGGTGGCTTTGTTGAGTAGCAACAGAGAGCAGACTAAACCAACAAAATGAGCAAAGATAATATTGAAACTAGCTTGAATGATTTGAAAGTCGAGGGGCTGAATTACAGAGTTAAAGCTGCCTGCACCAGGTAATATTGCTTGTCCTTGTCCTGCCCTTAGCGTTAAAGCACCAATAATTGCAAAGGCTCCCAGTAAAGTGACAAACATGCCAATTAGATTAATTATTAATCCAATTTTGATTTGAAAAATAGTTTGGCTTTTAGTTGGGCGTTCAGGCGATCGCAACTTTTTTGCCATTAGCGTATAACGATAATTCCAGAAAATACTTGCGCCTAATACTGCTACACCCACCCAAGCAAAGCTCAGTCCTGGGAGTGTTGCGGGACTAGTATCTAAACCTGTAGGGCTAGCGACTTGCCCAGCCCTAGGAAACAAGAAAAGTTGCAGTAAGACAACGGATGAAACTACACACAAAACAACTTGCGTCCAAAAGGCAGTCCAGCCCCAACGCCGAAATGCTAAAACAACACGCAACACATTGGGTGAGACATCGCCGTTATCGTCTTCATTTTTGGCATTTTTTAGTTCTCTGGGCATTTTTTTAGTGGGGCTGCTAATAAAACCAGTAAATACTATAGCGTTTTCCGCTTTCTTCCCAAAAAGTGATTGTACCAATTCACAGAAGTACTACCACACTTTTGTGAATTGGTATAACTAGCAATATTTTGAAATATCTTCACCTTTATCGGCGAGATAACTTAGCGATCGAAACCGCAATCCCACTAGTTGATCGTATAAGGGATTAATTTCGCACATTGCAGGTATATGCATAATTTTGCGTCCGAACAAGACAATATCACGCTCAAAAGGACATTGTGCAGGGACAACCTTACAGATTAAATTAGCAAGGCGTGAATCATGAATATCCATATGATCAAGCCACTCTTTAACAGGCTCCAATACGCTGGGGTGATGTTCTTCGTGGTGAGAGTTGGCTTCTAGATTTTTACGTAAATCGTTAATGGGCTTTACTTCTTGCTTGAGTGCCTTGCAAAATCCTTGGATGACCTGATCTTCAGTATCTGTATATTTACCATCGGCAAGAGCCATCATCACAGCCATTCGCAAGAAGTTTTCGCCTACCTCGCGATCGCTACCCAATGCTTCAACCAATTCTTGAGCGCTAATCGGTTCAAAATTAGAAATTGTTATTTCTTCTCCCCATTCGTCACTATGGCTTATTTGATCGAAAAGGGTACGCTCTTGTTCACTGTAATCATTATCTGCAAGGGCTACGCTCATGAGTCCACGGAACCAAGCGGAAATCTGTGATTGTGTATAAGGTTTACGATTTGTTTGCATAACACATCAGTCTACAGGTTGACTAAAATCATAGATTGATTTGCCTTGATTTGTTGCTACTAAAGCATTAAGGAATGCTTAATAATCTTCATTCCTGTAATACCAAAGCACAAGATGGCTACGCCATTTTGTGCTTTGGTATTAGTTAGAGTCTGGTTATCCTCATTTGATTAGTGCTTTTGTGAAGAGAGAGAAATAATGAAAACTCCACAGTTACTTGATACGATCGCTATTCTAAAACCAATTTCTGCCGATAGGCTTTCACTAATGGAATCGGAATATGAATCTAATTCAGCTTTGCGATTGGGTTTGGTGGGTACGATTGTGGATATTCATCAATATAATCAATGGGCTATCTGGTAGAGTTTGCTGATTCTGATGGGTGTGAGTTTGTGATCGCCTATCTGAAATCTAATGAATTTCTAACTTTACAGTATGAGCTTGTGGCGGCTTAGAGTTTTAGAGCGATTGCCACTCTCCACCGTACACCCAATCGCCTAAATCTCCACATCAAACAGCGATCGCTATCCACAAACCCACAAAACCCGATCGCCTAAATCTCAACATCAAGCAGCGATCACCTGAATTATAGATATTTCATTTTGTTGCTGATTCGTTATAATGTTAGCGATAACTTGGCTAAAAGAGGGTCAAATATATGACTAGTCGTGAGCAGCTTATCCAAGAACTTACAGAGGTTCCAGATGAGCTAGTCAAAGTAGTTTTAGACTTTTTACATCGGGTTAAGACGACACGTATTCATCATCCTCTAGCTAAATTTGCGGGTATTTTAAGTGATGCTGAGGCGGCTGATTTACAGAACGTGATTAAAGCAAATTGCCGTCAGGTGGATATAAATGAGTGGTGAAATTGCGCTAGATACTTCTGTTGCAGTTCGTTTTCTGAATGGTGATCCTGAGGTTGTTTCAAGAGTTTTGGCGTTGCCAGAGATTTTTTTGTCGGCGATTGTGGCGGGAGAGTTATTGTTTGGTGCTGAGAACTCTACTCGCGCAAAAAAATTTACCTCGCTATTTGGAATTTATAGAGGCTTGTGTGGTTGTTCCGATTGAAAGAAAAACGGCGGTTGTTTATGCACAAACTCGTTTGGCTTTGAAGCGAAAGG
>JBJTVM010000179.1:0-5893 GCA_046081205.1 Pseudanabaena sp.
CTGATTTGAAACAGAATTGTTAGAAGATTTTGTTTTTGTTGCTTGTTTATTCGGTGTAGCTGAAGGTATTGAAACTCTACGTTCTGCTCGTAAATCTTCCCCTTTAAAACTGTAGACAGAAGAAGGATTGACTGTATTTGATGTTTTTTGCCCAATGCGGAACTCGTGTAAAATCTCTATAACTGAACTTGGTCTTTCCTTTACCCTGTAAGCAGTCATCCGATCTAACAACTTCCCCAACTCATTGCTAACTGTCTTTCCATTTAAAAACTGTCGCCATTGATATTCATTCTCCAAAACGTCATAGAGCGTAAACGGTTCCACATTCGTGAGCAAATGCAAACAAGTCACACCCAACCCAAACAAATCGCTCTGAAACACCGACTTACCCAACATTTGCTCAGGAGCGCCATAACTCGGCTTCCCGATGCCCGTTCCCGTCTTTGCCAATAAAGTCGCCGTTGCGTGCTTTGCTGCCCCAAAATCTACCAGCACCAACTTTTTGTCACTACGCCGCCGAATGATATTGTCTGGCGAAATATCACGATGAATTACTGACTTGCTATGCACAAACTCCAAGATTTGCAGCACTTCCACCAACACATCCCGCACTTGCTGCTCACTAAAAGCACCAACTCGCCTTAACTCCTGCTCTAAAGTCTCACCATCGATAAACTCTTGGATCAGGTACTGCTTACCCTCATGGATGGTGAAAGATAGCAATTCAGGAATTAGCGGATGTTTACCCAAATCATCAAGTCGCTTTGCCTCCTGCTCAAATAACCTGATGGCGACATCCAAAGTGCCTTGACTCGCATTAGGATTAATCGTTTCAAAAGCAAACTGCTTGATCACACAACGCGGCTTTGATGGCTTCGACTCATCCTGCGCCAAGAAGGTTTTACCAAATCCACCTTGTCCGATGATTCGCAAAGTACGATAACGGTCTTGGATTTGGAGCTTTGCGCCGCATTGAGTGCAGAACTTGAGGGTTAGAGGGTTAGCGTGATCGCAAGCAAGGCAGAGGCATTTACTCATACTAAGCAAATCTTAGAAAATTTAGCTTTGATGATCTAGTTATAGCCTAACGTGAGTAAATCCTAGTAATACGATGATCTTATAGGTGATACCGTCGCGATACTTGTAGACAAAAAACACTGAATTTCTTGAAAAACTAACCTGAGATTGTTGATGCTAAGGTTGATGCTAAAATATGCCTTGATATTTTGTTAGGAAAACAATCTATGACGACTAGACGTACTGATAGCGCCTTTCCTGTAAGTTACAACCGCGATACTGATAGTTTGGTTGAAGGATTGACTAAACGTGAATACTTCGCAATTTTGCTGATGCAAGCCTACACATCCGCCAATACAAAATTTGAAGATGATTACCAAAAGGCGCGTCTAGCCGTTGCGGAAGCCGATGCCTTGATCGATATTCTTGCCTATGAAGCTAATCCCAAAGCTTGATAAAGAACGACCGATCGCTTAAATCCTCCTAATTTTTGCCAATAAGTTCTGGCTGCCCCAAAATCAATTAATTAAGAAATAGTCATGTTGATTTCAGCTATTGACAAAATATTTACCAAAAAGCTAACTATTCATCAGCTTGGCAATCCAGCTTTGAGAGAGATTGCCAAGCCGATCGCTAATGTGCGCGATCGCGAAATTCAGAAGTTAATTGATGAAATGCTGGTGACGCTCAAAGAGAGTAGGGGCGTAGGATTAGCGGCTCCGCAAGTGGGGCGATCGCTGCAATTAATCATCATTGCTTCCCATCCCAATGAGCGTTATCCCAATGCGCCCCAAATGGAACCAACGGCGATGATTAATCCCAAAATTATTTCCTCATCTGGGGAAACTGAAAAAGGCTGGGAAGGTTGCCTCTCAGTGCCGATGATTCGGGGGCTTGTGCCACGCGATCGCCAAATCGAAGTGGAATATCTAGATCGTCAAGGCGATCTGCAAGTCACCAAACTAACTGATTTTGTGGCAAGAATCTTTCTGCATGAATATGATCATCTTGAAGGCAAAGTATTTCTAGATCGCGTGGAAACTAGCTTGGATCTAGTTACAGAATCTGAATATCAAAAACTATGGCAGTAATCAAAAATGTTTTGGGCGAAAACTTGGCGCTATGTTGTTCATCGCCAGTCACAGGCTTTTATCGGGACGGATTTTGCCAGACTGGAGCGCAAGATGTGGGAATTCATGTAGTTTGCGCTCAAGTTACCGATGAGTTTTTAGACTACACCAAGGCTCAAGGCAATGACTTAAGAACACCCGTACCCATGTTTAATTTTGTGGGACTAAAGGCAGGCGATCGCTGGTGTCTATGTGCATCGCGATGGAAAGAAGCCCTAGATGCAGATGTTGCACCACCCGTAGATCTCGCAGCTACCCATGAAGCGGCTTTAAAAATTGTGTCTCTTGATGAACTCAAAAAACACGCAATTTAAACCCCAAAGACTGGCTAAGCCAGTCTTTGGGGTTAAGTTAGAAATTGACAAATCTTTTCCCAAGCAGCAACAGGATCAGGTGCAGCAACAATCGGTCTACCGATTACTAAATAATTAGCACCTGCGACGATCGCCTCTTTGGGAGTCATCACTCGACTTTGATCGCCAACTGCGGCTCCTGCGGGACGTACCCCTGGGGTCACAAAACAAAAATCATCGCCAAGCTGCGATCGCAGATTTTTTACCTCATGTGGTGAACAAACAGCACCAGTTAGCCCACTTTCTTTTGCTAAAAGCACCAGTTTTGAGACATATTCAGGGACTTCAAGGGACACTTTGAGGTCGGTTGCTAGTTCCGTAGCCGAAATACTGGTTAGTAATGACACCGCCAAAAGTTGGGTTGACGAACCTTGGGCTTCAGCTTGGGCAGCTTGCATCATCGCCTTACCACCCGAAGCATGAATTGTTAGGAAATCCGCACCATATTTTGTAGCAACTCGACAAGCTGAAGCCACTGTGTTGGGTATGTCATGCAGCTTTAAATCTAAAAATATCTTTTTATGGCGATCCTTTAGTTCACGCAAAATCGCACTACCATCGGCGATAAATAGCTCTAGTCCCACTTTCCAGAAACCTACTTGAGGTAAGCGATCGCACAAATTTATAGCTTCGGTAGCTGATGGGACATCCATCGCCACAATAATTTTTGATTGAGGATCGGTTTCAGGATTAAGGTTTATTTTCATTGCTTTATCGCAAATTTGAACGATACTAGAGCCTAATCCTATTACGTATTGGCGTTCGGAGGATATATGCGTGCGGTATTGATGGCAGGTGGTTCAGGAACGAGATTACGCCCACTTACTTGTGATATGCCAAAACCAATGGTATCGGTACTAAATCGACCCATTACTGAGCATATTCTCAATTTATTGAAGCGCCATGGCATCCGCGAAGTAATTGCCACCTTGCATTACTTACCCGATGTCATTCGCGAACATTTTGGCGATGGCTCAGACTTTGGCGTAAATATGATGTATGTGGTTGAGGAAGATCAACCACTGGGAACCGCAGGTTGCGTCAAAAATGTCGAAAGTCTTTTAGATAGTACTTTCATGGTCATTAGTGGCGATAGTATAACTGACTTTGATCTCACCGCTGCCATCAAATTTCATCGTGCTAAAAAGTCCCAAGCCACTCTAATTTTGCGTCGAGTCAGTGATCCTATGGCTTTTGGGGTAGTGATTACCGATGAGCAAGATCGCATTCAAAGATTTCTAGAAAAACCATCAACGAGCGAAATTTTTTCCGATACGGTAAATACGGGCATTTATATTCTGGAACCTGAAGTTTTAGATTTTTTGCCAGCTAATGAGCCAAGTGATTTCTCGACAGATCTATTTCCGCTATTGCTCGCTAAAGAGGTACCGATGTATGGCTATATCGCCAATGGTTATTGGTGTGATATTGGCTCTTTGGATGCTTATCGACAGGCGCAGTATGATGCGATTAGGGGGCGAGTTCACTTAGATCTAGACTATGTGCAGTTACGAACAGGACTATGGATCGGCAACCATACAGTCATTTCACCTACTGTCCAAATTGAGCCGCCTGTTCTGATTGGCAGTAATTGCTCTATCGGCGATCGCACTAAGATTTCCGCAGGTACGATCATCGGCGATCGGGTTACCATTGGCTCCGACTGCGATCTCCAGCGGCCGATCATTGGTAATAGTGCCATGATTAGAGAAGAGTGCCATCTGTGGGCTTGCACAATTTCTTGCAACGTTCGTGTTAGTCGTCGCGCCCATGTGATGGAAGGAGCAGTAGTTGGCTCTAATTCTGTAATTGGGGAGGAGGCGATAATTTTCCCAAATGTGCGAATTTGGCCGAGCAAACATGTGGAAGCTGGTGCAACCCTAACCACGAATTTGATTTGGGGCGCGATGGCTTCACGGAATTTGTTTGGACAGCATAGTGTCTCTGGCTTAGCCAATGTTGATATTACGCCCGAATTTGCCGTCAAACTAGGAGCCGCCTATGGTGCAACGTTGCGTCCCAATTCCCATGTGATGGTTTCACGGGATCAGCGCACGATTTGCCGAATGCTAACGCGATCGCTAATTTCGGGTTTGATGTCTGTAGGCATTAACGTCGAAAACCTTGAGGCAACAGCGATTCCTATTTCACGGTTTATTGCACCCAGTTTAGGTGTTGTTGGTGGCATTCATGTGCGTGTCCACCCTGATCGCAATGACTGCGTGATGATTGAGTTCCTGGATGCCAATGGCATTAATATCAGCAAAGCCGCAGAGAAAAAGATTGAAGGTACATTTTTTAAAGAAGACTTTCGCAGGGCAAGGATTGAAGAAATCGGCGAAATTAGTTACCCCACTCGTGTATTGGATTATTACAACAGTGGCTTTGCCAAAAATATTGACGTTGAGGCAATTAGATTTAGCGATTGTAAAAAGATTGTCATTGATTATGTTTACGCAGTTTCAGGAGCAGTTTTGCCGCGCATTTTAGGCAAATTTAGCACCGATGTGGTGGTTCTCAATGCCAGCCTCAATGAAGTTGCTCCTGCCCCTGTCGATCGCGAAAAAATGTTGATTCAGCTAACCGATGTGGTTAAGGCGGTAAGAGGTAACTTTGGGGTACAGGTCTATGCTAATGGTGAAAAATTTATCTTGATTGATGAATTAGGAAAATCCATTCGCGATGAAACCTTAACGGGCTTAATGGTGGAAATGGTGCTGACATCACAGGTTGGCGGCACTGTAGTTGTGCCTGTTTCGGCTTCGGGTATGGTGGAGCTGATCGCCGAAAAGCATGGTGGCAAAGTAATCCGCACCCGTGCTAATCCAACAGCTTTGATGGCGACTTGCCATAGTACGGAGGGTGTAGTCCTTGGCGGTTCTGCTGAAATGGGCTTTATTTTCCCGCAGCTTCACCCAGGCTTTGATGCGATGTTTAGCATTGCTAAGATTATGGAATGGATCACCCTGCAGAAGCGATCGCTGTCGCAAGTTCGTGCACATTTGCCCCGATGTCATTTTCGGAAACAGATGGTGCGTTGTCCTTGGAGTATTAAGGGAACGCTCATGCGCCACCTAGTCGAATCTTACGGGCGCGAAAAAATGGAGTTAATCGATGGTGTAAAGGTTTTTTATGGCGATCGCGATTGGGTTTTGGTGCTACCTGATGCAGGTGATCCGATTGTCCATGTTTTTGCCAATGGCTTTGATACACCTTTGAGTAATGGGCAAGCATGGTCTGAGCGCAATCTCCAAGATGTTTGCAATCACATTGAGGGCTTCTGTAAGCTCCAAATTGCCTTATCCAAAGATTCAGTGCTTCTAGATAGTTAGAAAAGAACCGTTTATGTTGCGCTGCTTCTCCGCTCCACACACACCCCCCCCCCCCCCCCCC
>JBJTVM010000180.1:0-2444 GCA_046081205.1 Pseudanabaena sp.
TCCCAGTTAAGGAATATTTCATTAGCCGAATCGATGAAGCAACTGCAAATTCATCCTCAACTAGTTCAAGTCTAGGCGACAGATCATCCTCCAAATAAAAAATAATTTCAAAGATTTACAAAAGATTAAAGAAAGCTGAATCAATTTCGTAGCCCAAGCTTTGAGTCATTTGCTGTAACTTAGCTGTGCTTTCAATGCCCCGTGACTTGAGCCAGAGAGAAATGGTGAAGATCTTCTGCATTACAAAAAGCTCTAGGGCTTCAGGATTGTATTGCAGCACGTAGCCATCACCTTCGCGCTTAAACTCGTGGGGAACTAACATCGCGGCATAGCGGCTGAGTTCTAAACGCCAGTCGAGGAGATAGCTAAACCAAGGATAGGTAGCATCGAGGCGCACAAACCAGAGACGGACTTCCGAGATTTCTGATAGTTCGCGAGGGTCGCCATCTTCCTTATCCCATACAAGTTCAATTTGAAATTGCCGATCGCCTTCTGGTGTCTCATCCCAATTAGCTAATAACTTCTCGATCGCAATTTTGGCAGGAGTAATATCCAGCGACTCAATACAGGCTTGGTTGACGTAGATGACAGTAGACATATAGCTCTTAGTTGAAATTAAGTTAGGGCGACGCGATGCGCCGCCCTAATGTTTATTTTTTCGGTAAGTTTTCGCGAGGGTCAAAGGATTGGATTTCTAGCAACTGCTCATAAAGTTCACGTTCACGCTTGCTAGGGTTTTTGGGAACGACAATCTGGATCTCTACATATTGATCGCCAAAGGTTCTAGCATCTTTTGGGAAACCCTTGCCAGAGAGTCTTAATTGCTGTCCAGACTTCACCGCAGGCGGAATAGTTAGCTTTACTAATCCACTGAGGGTTGGCACTTCTACTTGAATACCGAGAACTGACTCACTCGGCGAAATTGGCAATTGACAGCGAATATCAGAACCTTCGAGGGTGAAGAATGTATGGGGCTTAAGCGTAATCTTAAGATAGAGATCGCCTCCCGATGCTCCCTGACCTTTAAGGCGGATTCTCTGCCCAGAAAGTACACCTGCGGGCATATTCACCTCAAGCGATCGCCCATCTTCAAGACGAATGCGCTCACGACCACCGACATAGGCGCGCTCGAGTGGTAATTCTAAAAGAGCTTCTGAATCACGGCGTGGGGTGGGGCGTGGTGGCGCTTGAGTGCTAGTACGATAGGAAGATGCGCCGCCAGTATCTTGGGTGCGTTCATTAGTACGGAATTTGCCTAGGAGTTGATCGACAAACTCTTGGAAGTCGTTATATTGGCTAAAGTCCACATCACCCGTGTAGCCACCACGCTCAAAGTCTGGCGTATATTGTTCACGGGATGAGGGAGTACGCCCTCCAGAGCCTTGAAAGCCGCCTTGTTTCCAATATTGCCCAAAGCGATCATATTGCTGACGTTTGGTGGTGTCGGCTAGGACTTCGTAGGCTTCACCAATGTCTTTAAAGCGCTCTTCGGCTGCCTTGTCATTGGGATTCAGGTCGGGATGATATTTCCGCGCTAACCGACGATAGGAGCGCTTAATTTCGTCAGCCGTAGCTGTCTTCGGTACACCGAGGATTTCATAATAGTTGCGAAAGTTTTGCATATTTCCCGAACTGCAAACAAGGAGATAACTTAGCTTACCTTATCGTAGCTTTTGGAAACGCTTGTGCGTTTGTCTAAAAGTATGAGTAGAGACGTTACAAAGCAACGTCTTGTATTAGATCCAGCTAGGTAACCACATTAGCACGGGCAAATAACCCGATGAGATCGGTAAACCGATATAAATAGGCAACCAAAATATAAAAGCGATCGCAATAATTCCCACAATCCCCGAACCGAGCGTTTGCAATTCCTGTAATGGCGATCGCCACATCACCGAAACTAAAAGGGCAAGGGCGGCAAAGGCAAAAACTGAGGCAGGCATATAGTGATAGAGAAATATGCAACGTTTGCTTAAGCTCCAAGGCAACCAATGCCCTGCAAAACTAATCGTCATATAGGACGCAAACCACAATAGTTGCGATCGCTCTTGAGGAAGTATGTGGGTTAATATTTCTGAGGAGAGTCTTGATTTTGCGGCAATTAGAAAAGCTAACCAAGTAAATATAGCGATCGCGCTAAGCCAATATAAAAAAGGATTACCCATCGCATGAACAAATTGCACCATGCTATTGGGACGTATCTCAAAAAAATAGGCAACTGGGCGAATTAATAAAATCCAACTCCACCAAGGTGAACAATAGGGATGAACTGGTTTAGTTTCATTAGCACCCAGGTTTTGATGAAAGCCAAGAATCTGGCGATGTAGTTCCCAAATATTAAATTCGGGATTCATCATCAAATGCGGAATCCACGGCACAAAATAAAATGCGATCTGTAAAATTATGAGACCAAATAAGATTTGCCATGCGTTTAAAGTCTGGCG
>JBJTVM010000181.1:0-2329 GCA_046081205.1 Pseudanabaena sp.
GCCAACTCTATTTGGTGGGGTTGATTGTGTCCCCAAATTACAAAAACAACCTCAACTCTCATTATGAAACCGATTTTTATGTTTCCAGCGCCGAAGGCGCTGGAAACATAAAAATTGATTTTTTGAAAGCACGCCGTTGGAGGGCTTTCAAAAAATCAATTTTTATAATGAGAATTACTGCAAAAACAAACAATTCCTAACATTTACTTGTTTTTTACATACAATAAGAATAGATAGGTTCTTTGGAAACTGTAATTGATACCTCACACCACAAGGATAAATTGCAGAAAGCCCTCGAAATCAGATTTTTTACGAATCTAAAAGAGCCGATTGATGAGCTTAATGGCATTTTATTGAGGCAGAATTGTATGGAACTTGTTGCTTATCTCCATAGTGAAATGCTTTGCGAACAGCTACAGCAAGGCGAAACTCTTGATCAGAATTTAGACTGTCAACTACTGAACTCGATCGCCAAATCTTCCCACCATGCGAAATCAGTCTTGTGTATTGGTTTAGCGGCAAGTGCGATCGCGATCAATGCTATGCCTATTGCGGCTTTTGCCTACACACCTGAAGTGGCAAACATTCAACAACTATTAACTAGACGAGGCTTTAACCCAGGAGCGATCGATGGCATTAAGGGTGCAGCTACTACAGAAGCAATTATTGCCGCTCAAACGTTTTACAAATTAAATGCTAATGGTGAGATCGGAGCGCAAACAATTGCCGCGTTGGAAGCAGACACATACGAATCTAATGTTTCCCTCAAAGATGCACTTGTCAAAGTCACACCTGTTAATGTTGCTAATAGCGCCAACAAATCAGACTCAATCAAAAACTTACAGCAATTGCTGAGCGATCGCGGTTTCTATGGTGGCGCGATCGACGGGATCAGTGGACCAATGACCCAAGAAGCTATTATTCTCGCGCAAAAAACCTATGGCTTAGTTGCAGATGGTATTGCAGGATCTCTAACTATTGCGGCTCTGGAATCTGGTAGCAATTATGTACCCAAGAGCGATGATAGCGCCATTAGTAATCCATCAGACTCAATCAAAAATTTACAGCAATTGCTGAGCGATCGCGGTTTTTATGGTGGTGCGATCGATGGTATTAAAGGTCCAATGACCCAAGAGGCAATTATTTTGGCTCAAAAGACCTACGGCTTAGTACCTGATGGAGTAGCAGGTTCTTTAACCCTTGCGGCTTTAGAGTCTGACAGTTCACCCAGCCAATCTCCTGCCAAGTATCAAGAAATTTCGCTCAAACAAACTCCTAGTAGTAATGGTGACGATTCCATTAAAAAAGGTCAAACCCTTTTAAGTCAGCTAGGTTTATATGATGGAGCAATCGATGGCGTTCAAGGCTCAAAAACTACTGCTGCTATTAAAAAAGCTCAAGCATTGTATGGATTACCTGTTGATGGAGTCCTAACTTCAGAAACATTAGCAGCACTGCAATCTTAAAAAATCAGGAGCCATATTTAGCGCGGCTCCTGATTTCTATGGATAATAAGAACGCCAAGCGTTTTTATTATGATTAATTTATGACCGCTGTTATCGATCTGAATATTCCCAAAATGGCGATCGCCCTCGGTATGGTGGCGATCGCTATTAGTTTATCGGTTTGGCAAAAATTGGCGATCGCTAAAAATTTAATCATCGCCACCTTTCGCAGCATCATTCAATTAATCGTCGTGGGATTTTTGCTAGATGCTGTATTTGAAATCAAACAGCCAGTCGTGATTTTATTCATCATCTTCTTGATGAGCATCATGGCAGCCCGTGAAGCCAAAAATCGCGTGCGAGAAAAAGTGCCCTATGTTCTGCCGATCATGTGGATATCAGTAATCATTGGCACATTAGCTATTCTTGCTTACACCACATTTTTAGTCGTCCAGCCTGATACTTGGTACTCACCACAATATTTAATTCCCCTCGCAGGAATGATTTTGGGCAACTCAATGAACGGCGCAGCGATCGCTGCCGAGCGATATACACAGGATTTGGTCAAGCGATCGCGGGAAATTGAAACCCATTTATGTTTAGGCGCAACACCACAACAGGCGATCGCGAATTACCAATCTGATGCAATCAGAGCCGCCATGATTCCCACAATTAACGTGATGATGGTGGCGGGAGTTGTGTCATTACCTGGAATGATGACGGGACAAATTTTAGGCGGGGTATCACCATTATTAGCAGTACGCTATCAATTAGTAATTTTATTTGCAGTTACTACAGCTAATTTAATTACAGCTTTGCTATTAACCAATCTGGTCACTCGCCAATTTTTTACACCTGCCCAGCAATTAAAATTGCCATAAAAC
>JBJTVM010000182.1:0-6738 GCA_046081205.1 Pseudanabaena sp.
TTTTCAAAAAACCGATTTTAATAATGAGAGATGGGTAGTTGCGATCGCAACTACCCATCTCTCATAGAGATGAGTTACAGCGCTTCGCACTGTAACTCATCGTGAATTCGATATCGCCATTTGAGGCTTGTGAAGCACGGCGCAAATGGCTAAAAATGGTAAGAACCGCTAAGCGGTTCTTACCATTTTTAGCTTTCGTCAAACTGACGTTTATTTACGTGAGTCATCACGATTATCCGATGAAGACCATCCGAGCAAATTGGACAGCCAGCCGCGTTTTTGTGGTGGAGGTAGAGATGCTTTGTGGGTAGTTGTAGGCTTTTTAGGTTCACTTTTATTAGAGCCACTATCTTTGGAGCCAGTTTGACTAGTACTTTGGCTAGGACTGGGATTATTCAGATCCTTAATATGCTTGAGTGCTAATGGCTCTTGAGGATTGATCTGAAGCGATCGCTGCAAGCTAACTTTTGCCATTTGCGGCTGGTTGATATTTTTATACACCACACCCAGCATGGCGTGACTTTTACTATTGTTCTTATCTAGTTGTAAGATCTCACGCAAGTCCTTGAGCGCAGACTTCCAATCACCCTGACTAATATAGATTTCACAGATTTTTAAGCGATCGCCGATTGCACTAGTATCACGCTCCTCAATTCTGGTTTGAATTATTGTTTCGTCGGGGTCGGGGTTACGATTAATTGGCGGTTGATAACTATTGTATTGAGGAGTTTTAGAATAACTAGTCTTTGGAGTTGAGTTAGGATAGGGCACTGGTCAGCTAATGAGGGATAGGTGCTGAAACGTCCATTTCAAGCCGATAAAAAAGGCGGAAATACGTCGATCACGTTTTAGATGACCAGTGCCTTAGGATAGGGTGGCGAATATGGCTTGGGGGTTTTGGTGGGTGACATAGGCATCAGCACTGGAGGCATATTGTCTGCACCGTAGTAATAGCCTTCTTTGTAGAGAATATAAACCAGATTTAGTTCACTGATTTGGGCTGTATATTCCAGAATAGTTTTGAGTGATTGATACTGTACCTGCGCGATCTTGGAAACTGAGCGCTCGTAAAGACCATCGTTAGGAGCCATCATTAACTCACAGGCGATCGCCGAATGAATCGGGACATTACGCGATTTTTGCATTAACCGTTTAGCCAGCAACTTAAAAATGCCCTGATAAGCTTTACGCTCTTCCTCCTTCATCAGAACGTTATAGGCTGGGTTAACTAGTTTGGCTAGATATTGCGTGGCGATTTCCTTTTCTTCACCCGAAAAGCCATAAACATCAGGATGGAGTATCCGCGCAATACTCAAATAAACATGGCGAATGTAAACAGGACTGCTAATAATTGGCAAGCCCAAAGCGGCATAGTAGTCATGATTAAACTGACTAATGCCTCGATCAACGCGGATAAACTGGGGCTTGGGCTGATTCATGTTTACTCGCTCTGCTCATGGTCAGATGATGATGGCGATTTGATTTATCTAGATTTATTTAATACTTATACCAATAATAACAATTGCCAAAAGTGTCGTCACACTTTTGGCAATTAAAAATCACACCTAGCAAGAGTTTTAAAACCTAAAAGTAGAAAGGGCGCAAAGCGCCCTTTCTACTTTTTAGTAATGCAATGGTAATACAGTAAGCGGTAACAGGGAAAAGCCAATCCAAAATAGAGATCGCCAAGAAAATTGTGGTAATGGTTCAGGATCGGCTAGTAAAAAACTCACCCGTTCTTCTAGACGATTGTCTGCATTCGTCGCCCCAAAAGCGGCGGCAAAAGTTGGAGTTGAGTGCACATTGCTACTCACCATGGCAAGTAGCGACTCAGCGATTAATAAACCATCTGTATATTGAGCCGCCCAGCGATCGGCGCGAAGCTCTCGCAACAGTAGCAACTCTTCCCATAAAGCTTGTGTATTTGGCAACCAAGGCATCACTTGACGCAAGCAACCGAGCCAGAAAAACCAGAATGTATCGTGGTAATAAGCATGGGCGCGTTCATGCCATAAAACTGCTTCAAGATGCTCGTTATCAAGGGTATCAAGTAAACCTTGGCTCACAAAAAGTTGCGATCGCCAAAAGCCAATTTGAGCAGCAAATAGCATCGGCATATTCAGCAAGCGGATCGGTTGATTAACCGAATTAACATGCTCTACATCGGTAACCATCTCTTGCAGTTTTAGGAAAGATTGCCAGCCACTCCAAGCAAGTTGACCACTCCGAACCATGCTGTAAATCAAAAAGATTAAGGCGATCGCATAGCTGAGTCGTCCTGCTTGCAAGCCGATCATTTGTCCTTCAGAGCCCATACATAGCACAGCGATCGCGGTCATTACCACCAGCAATGGCGGCAGCACAAAGCACACCAGAGCTTTCTGCCAACGCATCTGCCAACTTACAGGACAGGTAACATCACTGCTATTTTGCCAACCATAGCGCAATCCCCATGCAAGTCCGAGAGAGCCAAAGAGCATCACAAAATGTATAGAGAAAAAGGACATGGGCTTAACCTTCTTGTGATTGTTCTCTCGATTGACGGATGTTTTTGAGACGGACAGCGATCGCTTCAAGCTTGTCCATACTGGCATGATCAAGATCATTAGCAAAAGCAGCAACAATGTCTGCATCGCCCACTTCTAAAAAGCGATTGAGTTGGTGATAGGCTTCTAGTGCCTGGGATTCTTCACGAGAAATTAGTGCTTGCCAAGAAAGCGCTCGTCCCTCTTTTTCACAATGAATCCAACCCTTTTGCTCTAGGCGGCGCAGCACCGTCATCACTGAGCCATAGGCTAACTCGCGATCGGGATCAGACAAGATGCGATCGTGTATATCTGTCGCACCTAGCCTTGTATGATCCCAAATAATATTAAGGATTTCTGACTCTAAACGTCCTAAAGATAATTGTTTAGGGCGATATTTCGGTAAAGGGGTCATAGCGTCTTAAACTTGCACTTTAACTATCACTATACTGCTTTAGGCTAGCGTAAAGCTGTGCTTCGTAAACCTTTAGAATTTAAGAGGTGGTGCGAAGCATCGCCCCCTAAGAAATAGTTTAGGAAATAGGTTATGAGTCTTACAACTGGGCAAATAGTCGGTGGACATTACGAAGTTACGACACGTTTGGGTGGCGGCGGATTTGGTGAAACCTATCTTTCACGGGACTTACACCTGCCCGATCACCCAAGCAGAGTCATTAAAAGGCTAAGTCCGCACATCAAAGAAAAAAATGTCTTGCAACTATCGCGACGACTATTTGAAACTGAAGCTCAAGTTCTCTATCGACTCGGAACTCATCCCCAAATCCCCCAACTATTTGCTCACTTTGAAGAATTATCAGAATTTTATCTAGTTCAAGAATACATCGATGGCAAAGATCTGAGTCATGAACTACCAAGAGGCAAGATTTGGGAACAGTTTGCAGTTGCAGATTTATTACAAAATCTTTTAACTATCCTCAGTTTTGTCCATCACAACAATGTAATTCATCGCGATATTAAGCCTGAAAATATCATTCGTCGTCGTGATGGACAGCTTTTTTTAATTGACTTTGGCGTAGTGAAGCAAATCGTTACACCCACAGCAATATTGGAAGGACAATCAGATAATGATGGCTATACAGTGGGGATTGGAACTCCAGGATATATGCCCAGTGAGCAGGCGCATGGCGAACCCAGATTTGCGAGTGACATCTATGCGATCGGAATGCTTGGCATCCAAGCTCTGACGGGTACTCTACCCAGTCACCTGATCAAGGATGAGAACTTAGAAATAGTGTGGCGAGACTCGGCTCCAAAAGTCTATCCCGAATTTGCCGATATTCTTACCAGAATGGTAAAGTTTGATTTTCGGCAACGCTATCCTAGTGCGGAAGCAGCTTATAAGGAGATCAAAGAATTTATCGATCGCTATCCGAGTTCTCAGGTCAATCACAGTTTGTCAACGGTACTGATCAGTGAAGGGACAAATCAAGCCAACAGTCATAAAATCTCTGCCAATAATGAGCCTGTGCGCGATCGCCACTCAGCCCAGAAGCCAACAGTATCTAAATCAGGTATTTGGGAATACTTTCAGCCTTGGCACTTGGGCTTAGGAATCATTACTCTAGGCGCAGTCATCATCACAGCTCTATTTCTGATGTTTGGTTATTCTAAGCCAATAAATTCTAACAGCAGCCCTAACGAGTCTTTAGAAAAAGCGGAATTATCAGAATCTCCAGCTAACTCGACTAATTTGACTAACTCATCGAATATAGGTTCATCCTCAATCAGAGAATTTACAATCGATGGCGCAAAGGATGCTATTTATGGAGTGACGATTAGTCCTGACAGTAAAATCTTGGCAGGGGCAAACTCAGAGCGCACCATTGAGCTATGGGACTTACAAACAAATAAAAAATTGCGGACTCTGAAAGGACATACAGGAAGGGTCTATGATGTGCAATTTAGTCCTGATGGCAAGCGTTTAGTTAGTGGCAGTGACGATCGCAAAGTGATTATTTGGGAAGTAGCCACAGGGAAAATCCTCTATACGTTAGAAGGACATCAAGAACGGATATATACTGCCATCTTTAGTCCTGATGGGAAGATCATCGCTAGCTCTAGCGGCGATCGCACCATTCGCTTGTGGAATGCCGAAACTGGTAAGCCCATCAGCACCCTCTCTGAAAAATCTTGGGTTTATGATGTTTCATTTACGCCCGATAGTAAAGTCTTAGCAAGCGGCAGTAAAGATGGGGCAATTCGCCTATGGAATGTGGAGACAGGAAAAGCCCTCAAAACCTTAGTAGAAAGTGGCAGTGCTGTGCGTTCAATTGTCTATAGTAATGACGGTAAAAATCTTGCTAGTGCAATGGAAGATAATACGATCCGTTTATGGGATGGAGGAACTGGACAGTTAAAGGAAGTTCTCACAGGACATAATGGAGAAGTGCATACAATCGACTTCAGCAATGACGGGCAGATGCTAGCTAGTGGCAGTGCTGATAAGACAATTCGGATTTGGTTTTTAAAAAACAAGCGATCGCCTCAAGTTTTGTCAGAGCATGAGCGTGGTGTGTCATCGGTTGGATTTAGTACTGATCAAAAGCTGTTAATCAGTGGCAGTCTTGATGGCACAGTAAAAGTCTGGAATTTGGAAAAATGAAGTGATCGCTATCTTTACGCAGATTATCTAATTCCAGTTTTTCAGAATCAGTAAGTCCTAAATCCCTAAAAACTACATCAATCTTGTTCCAACGAAGGCAAACGGTGATGCGCTGAAGCGATCGCTCTCAATTTTGCACACAGTGTATGCAGAATTTCCCGACTTGGAAAAACATGGATGGGAAATTACTGATGATCCCTATGCTATTTCCTATGGCGATCGCTTTTTGTTTGTCGATCTTGCGGCAAGTGGTTTTATCGGTGTTCGACAAGGAAATAAATCTAAGCACTAAGGAGATAACTCAATGGATACCATCAAGTCCTATCAAGCAGTAATCAAGCAGGTAATTAGTGAGTATGCTAAGTTTCGTCCTTCTCATGGCAATATTCACTTGGAGCTAATATTTGATGATGTTAATAGTCGCTATGCGCTGATGCAATTTGGTTGGGATCGGGAAAGACGGGTGCGGGGTAATTTGATTTATGTGAGTATTAAGGATGGGAAAGTACTAATTGAGTATGATGGAATTGAGGGAGGGATTACTCAGGATTTGATTGGCAGGGGAATTTCTGAGCAGGATATTGTGCTTGCATTTTTGCCTAAGTTTGAGGCTGTTGGGGTAAGGTGATGTATTACGGTAAGTTTTTTCGACTTTCTGGTGGATGCCAGCCAATTGCAAATCAACGTTTACGAGTAGCGACAATGACGGCATTATTCATTCGCAAAGCGATAACCGTAGCACGTCCAATCGTTGTTAAACCTTCAACTTGAGAGGCATCATTATTCCATTGAAAATGCTCCTTCCAATTTTGTTGTCGTGGATTAAACAAGGTTACAAGTTCGCCTGTGAATGGATCGATCGCTTCTGTGGTGTCAGATTTATATTCATTGCAGGTTCGACAGGCAAGACATATGTTTTCAATGGTGTTTAGCCCACCTTTAGAAACTGGTTGAATATGATCGATTGTCATAGGCATACCGCTATTTGCTTCAGTTGTGAGGCAGTAGCAACAACGCTTACGGTCAATTGATTCTATTTGCGATCGCAGATTTTGAGAAATATAGCCTGACACAAAATCTACCCTGCTAGTCTGGGAACGTTATGACCACGCCATTTGAGGATTGCGGCGGCTTGAGATTTGCGTAACATAAAGCGATCGCTATCTTTACGCAGGTTATCTAATTCCAGTTTTTCAGAGTCAGTAAGTCCTGTATCTTGTTGTTTGGTTAATAGGGATTCGTAGCGTTCCATTTCTAATTGAGTTTTTTGGCTACGGGCAATTTGCCATAGTGAATCGTCATCAAGTCGATCTAAGCTAGCAAGGTCGGCTTGAAATTCTTCAGGTACGTCTTTCCATGAGGGTGGGCTACCAATCTGTAAGGCTTGTAAAATTATGTCTTCTAGCGATCGCTGGGTAGCTCCTGCGGCGATCGCTAAGCGTTGGTACAATGCTTCTGGTATTTGTAAAGTAACGGTTTCAGCCATATTTTTCTCGATTTATAGATGGACATCAATCCAGATGGTCATGCGACTAATACGGGATGGTTGAGTTTACGGGATGCATAGGCTAGTGCTGCTTTGAGGTCATC
>JBJTVM010000183.1:0-1339 GCA_046081205.1 Pseudanabaena sp.
GTCAGGGTTGGCTTCTTGCTCAAATTCATACTTAACGGGAAAAGTAAGCTAGCACCCAATTCTGGGGGGAACCATATTTAAGTCCTCCAGAATTGGGGGATTTAGGGGGCTAGACACCTAGAGCTTTAAACGAGATTTACAGCAATTGCCAATCAAACGAGCCACAATAAAAAATTTGAAAGCGTTGCAAAGCGACGCTTTCAAATTTTTTATTGGTTTGGGCTTGAGCGCTTTGCGCTGTAAGTATCGTGTAATTCTTAAATGGGTTCTTAAGGAATGATAAAAGATTGAACTTTACTACTACCTTCTGTTCTTAAAAAATTACTGGCAAAAATCAAACGTTTCTTTTCAGGTTTATCGGCTACCATACTAACAACAGGTGGATAGTCAATAGAGCTATTTAGCAAAGTGGAAGTTCGCCAGACTAATTTGCCAGTTTGATCGTCAAATGCACCTAACCAGCTTTTTCTAACAGGACCAAAAAAGTCTACTGTCTCATTTTCAGTTTCTAGCGCCTCTATGTAAACCAGACCATCAGCCCAAGTTAAAGTTTGAGGCTCCAGACCATAACCAAGAGACACTGTAAATCTACGTAAGAATCTGCCAGTTTCCTTTTCTAACACCACAAACTTACCATTAACGTTATCTTTTGATTCCCAGACCAAAACTTCGCGATCGCTAACAGCTTTAATTTGCCAATTATTTTGATCAGTAATGTCACACGACCATTTTTCTTCGCCAGTTTTGAGGTCGATTGCACGGAGTCTTTCTGCTGGCTGCATCTTGCTATTATCGATAACTGAGGTATAGAAGAGTGTATCTCCAACAACATTTGATCGTGAGCCTAAATCATCAGGTTTTCGTGGGGTTCTCCATGTCCAAAGCACTTTACCTGAGGCAACATCCATCACTGTAAATTGTTCAACCCCACCTGCGGTTGTGTTGTGACGAGAAGGTAAAAAGAGTATTCCATTCTGTACCACTGGAGCGATTGGCGAAATGCCACCAATCAACCCATTGTTAGGAAGTTGATATGACCAGATAGTTTTATTTTTAGTAATGCCAAATACTTTTGTTTGATATTCTGTGCGGCTAAGGTCACTTTTATCAATTGGTGTAGAATCACCATATACAACAATGTCCTGATGTATTCCTATCAAGCGATCGCGACTATCACTACTGTTTATATTTGTATACCTAAGTACAGGACAAAAAGTTGCAAAAGTAGGCAGGAAGGGGTTTTATAAAGATAACCACATCAAAAATAAAACCCCATCAAAGAGATTAACCTATTCCGAGAAATGTTGCAGCAACATCTGAGATGGAATGCAGCAAGAGT
>JBJTVM010000184.1:0-10534 GCA_046081205.1 Pseudanabaena sp.
AGTGGCGATTGCTGCTTAGAACATAAAAACCAGAAAAATAAAGGCGGCACGCGGCGCCTTTATTTTTCTGGTTTTTTGATTTGTCATAGCTATCTCTTGTACTTAAATAGTGATGAAATAGTGATGTCTTTTCGTCAAAAAGAGTAAAATTATTTGGCAAGCACTGGTCTTTAGATATACTTAGTACTTATGCAATATCCTCACTTTAAAAATTCGTCCCATCACTGGCTTGCCAAATTAGCCTTCACCCTTGCGATCGCCAGTGGTGTGAATACGGCTTTACTAGCGATGCCCCATAATAACTTGGCTTCTCTTGATCAAGCGATCGCTACTGAGACAAGCGAGTTATCTACTGAAGCCAAGCAACTGATTGGTACATGGCGATTAACAGTTCCCAATGATGAGTCAGAGCCACTCACCGTCATATTCACACCTGAAGGGAATATGTTTCTAATTCATCCCACCAAAAAGATCGGAGTCAAAGCCGAATATCAAGTTAATTCTTTGGATGGACAAACATATCTAGATGTTTTTCACGGTAGTTTCGGTTCCCGAGCAACTTTTTCGTTCAACTCCAAAGGGCAATTAATTCTCCAGCAATTATTTATGCCTGCGGCGATGCAGTATACGAACTACTCAGGAAATTTGCCTAATATTGTCGGCATAGTGCTAATGCCAAATATGCTGCGGCTGGCGCGAATTTCCAATGAAACAAAACTAGATGCAAGCATTGATTTCCCTAGCTCTATTCCTCCAGCTACTCTCGCACTTCAAAGTGGAGCCAAAATCCATATTGGAGTTATAAATCGAGGTCATCAGGCGTTCTTTTTAGAAAAAGAATACTTTACCAACAAACTAGAGGATCTAGGCGTAGGAATCGAAACTGAATCCAAGAACTATACATATCAAATTGTAGTTTTGGATAGTAAAAAAGCTGTACAAAGTACGGTTTTAGCTAAAAAAGATAATTTGAAATCCTACACGGGCTTGGTTTATTTCACTAAGTCACCTACGACGAAGGACGATATTGCTCTCTCTCTCTCCTCTGTGAAAGTCAAAAGCCAACCCGCAAAATGCCTCCCAAATTCAAGCTAACTTCTAATCCCACTTGTCCTGAAGGATATAACGAGCTTTGATAGTAATCAAGTCAGCAATCAAGTTATTGCTAAGCGATGATTTGATTATCTATTGTTAAAATCTAAGAGTTATTAAGAGAATGCCAAAAAAAGTTTTTATTACAGGTGCGAGTGGTTGTGTTGGACATTATTTGATTGAAGAACTCTTAGCAAAAACTGACTATGAGCTATATCTGCTAGTACGCGATCGCCGCAAATTACAAATCAACCTCAGCGATCGCCCAAATGTGCATGTAATCGAAGATTCAATGCAGAATATCGGCAATCACAAAGACTTGCTACGGACAATGGAATTTGTGGTGAGTACAGCCGCAGGTTGGGGTGGGGAGGAAGCCTTTATGGTTAATCGCGATAAAACCATTGAGTTGTTTTCAATGCTCGATCCACAGGTTTGCGAACGGGCAATCTATTTCTCTACCGCTAGCATTCTTGATTCTCATAATCAGATTATTCACGAAGCAGGGGCAATTGGCACAGCTTATATTGCTTCCAAGCACTCTTGTCTGGAGACTTTAGAAAATTCAATTATTCGCGATCGCCTAATTACAGTTTTTCCCACTCTCGTTTTTGGTGGCGCTGCGGATAAGCCTTACTCTCATCTTTCCAAGGGACTTAAGGACATTCTCAAATATGTACCCTATGCAAGATTTTTGAAAACCGACGGCAGTTTCCATTTTGTCCATGCGATCGATATCGCGCAAATTGTTACGCATTTGCTCACAGCACCTTCAGTCCCATCATCTCCAGCACGTTTAGTCTTAGGAATGCAGCGTTTAACTGTACAGGATTTAATCACACAATTCTGCGAATATTTGAACTTAAAAGTGGGCTGGCAGTTTGAATTAACTCCGTGGCTAGTGGATACAGTGATCAAACTCTTCCGCATCGAAGTTGCTGAGTGGGATCGTTTCTGTATTGCCCAGCGACACTTCACCTATGATGTTGTCTCTCCCGAAACCTTCGGTCTAGTTTCTAAGTATCCCCGTTTAGCGAATTTGCTTGCCGAGGTTAAATAAAATAAAAAAGCTTCCCAATGGGAAGCTTTTTTATTTAGCCAAGTCTTTTAGCGCGATTAGCTTGCAACTCTTGCTTTCTCTTTCTGGCTTGGGCGCGCCGATCGCTAGGTGTTGGTATACCAACAGGAGGCTCGACAATGTTGACCTCATTAATGAAAACCAATCTGGCATCAACGGGTTGATTGAGCTTGTCGGTAATCTTTACGGCTTCAAAATCAGCATCGATCGCTGCAAATTCTGTCTCATTCAACCAAGCATGATATTTCTTGCGGAGTTTAGGTTGTTGCTTCAGTTCCTGTTGCAACTGTTCGAGAGAACCTTCTGTCCATTGGTAGTAGAGATTTTTGCTGCGGATTTGGGTTTTGGATTCAGAAGTTTGTTGTGCGAGGGGGTTATTTGCCCAAGGAATACGGTGATCCCATGTGGCAAGACCGCCCGCGCGATCGCTTTCGAGCAGCCTCTCTAAAATTTGTAGATCAGAATGCTCTGTCACTCTCTCAGGAAACCGACAAAAGCTTTTAGTGAGATCAGTTTGCGAAGCCCGAAGGAGATTCATGATATTGCCTTGGGCATAGCCGATCGCCGTTTGGTGATCTCGCAAAGTCTCAAGTAAGCTATGCAACTCACGTTGTAAAGTATCGACACTGCCATAGTGCGCCAAGAGTCGATTGGTCAGAGGTTGCAAAATATGGCGAATCTGGGTTTCGCGAATGTAGTCTTCGGCACGGTGTTGCACAAGAGCATAGCTCATTAAAAATTCGGGACTACGCTCGATCGCTGAGTTGTAAGCCATATCGATTAAGCGAGCGGTCATATATTCCATTACCACAGGCTGCTGCGTGAAGTTATTGGCATTCTTCTCAATTAGCGATCGCCAACGTAGAGAAATCACTGATTCCAGAATTTGGGATTTGGAAACCATTGGTACGATGTTTTGACGTATATTGTCGGTGGTGATCGGTTCACGCTCGATCGCTAGCCAATACATGACCTGTTGCTCACGTTCCGAAAGGCGACCATATTGTTGATCGAGGAGGTAGCGAATATCGCCGAACACATTCGCATCTTGATCGAGAAACTCTTGAATGTCACCATTGAACATGCTGTTAATCGAACGTGATACCACTGTCAGGGCAAGAGGATTTCCACAGTAGTAATCAATCAATTTACGAGTTGCGGGAGCGATCGCCAATTCTGGCTGAAACATTTGCCGCGCTTCTTCCTTTAATCCCATCAATTGCAGAGAGCGCACCATGCGATCGCTGCTATCGGGAGGCAATACATCATGGGGTTTTTCGCGACTAGTCAAAATCAAGCAGCTTTGATGACGTACTTCACCAACTTGACGGAACAATTCACCGTAGCCTTCATAGCCTTCACTATATTGTCCTGTGGTTTCGCCGCTGCGAAGGATTGATTCCACATTGTCCAACACAATCAAGCAGCGTGATTGCTTCAGGGCAGGAATGAACATACCCAAGAGACTGTTTAAATCTTGAGGCAAAGTAGCGATCGCTTGATTGGTCAAAAAGCTGACCAATTCGGCAAGCATTGTTTCTACGTTAGGCGCATTGCGTAGGGATTTCCATGCAATCAATGTAAATTCTGACTGCACCTGCTCAGCGAGTTTCGTAGCAAAGGCAGTTTTACCAATACCACCCATACCGAATACTCCCAAAAGACGGCAACGATCGCTGATCACCCAATTTTTAACCTTGGCGAGTTCTTCGGTACGACCATAAAAAATCGAAGTGTCGATCGCATTGCCCCAATCACAGCGCTTGGTATTGAGATCTGTAGCGATCGCTTCAGGATTGTGAGGGTTAACGAGACTCAAGGATTTGTGAGGATTGTGAGCATTTGTCTGGTTTGATTCCTGTTGAGATGATTTAAATTGAAAGTTGTTGGCTTGAGTCCGCACTACAACTTGAAGATTGTGCTTAGTCACACGCTCGCTAAATGCGTCGGACAAGATTTTCCACAGACGATAACCCACGTCACGAATATAAGAAGAATCGTATCCACAAGTTTCAGCAATCTCAGCGTAAGTCTTGCCATCCCATGTTTGGCGAAATACTTGCTCCTGAATAGTACTCAGGCGCTTGTGCTGTAGAGCTGCATCAACAATTGCGATCGCTTCTTCAACAGTCATCGTAGTCATGATCGTAGCTCCTTTCAATTTAATGTCTCGGTATCGGATTAATAATGCAAAAGTTAATTCCAACTTTTGCATTCAAACTTTAGAATTCAAATAAATGTTTTGCATTTGTTTGAATTTGTCTTGCGATCTACTTGCGATCTAAATCTATCTAGCAAACTAATAAGTCACATTTTTATAATGACTAATTGCAGCAATTCCAGATAATTAAATCAACATATTCTTGTTTTTTCACGTTAGATAAATAACATATATTTTTGTATTTGCAATAGATTTATCCAGCTTTTTCCTAAATCCCGATTTAGTCTGACATTAGCTTGGATATGTACCAATTTTTTCTTGTCTTTTCTGGTAAATCTACATCATTAGAGGGTTGGAGACATTATCTAACCAATCCTCTCAGACAAAATCTTCTTGAAATCTTGTTTTTGCAAACAAAAAATTAAAAAATCTTGTTTTGTTTTCGACAACATACTAACGACTTAATCGGGAACTTTCAAATGAAAGTTTTTTTCAGATCAATACAAGTAAAATTTCTAAATTACTCAATAGTTAGTGAACTATTTTTGTATTTGATATATACAAAGAATTTAGTATCTTAACTATTCAGTATTTTTGGTTTTATTCATGTATTTACTGACAAAAAAAACTATTTTTTCTGGTGTGCAAAATGAAATTTGAACTGTATTGTGTTTGCCAGCAAGGGCTATTGCAGTTGATTTATACAACTTCAAGCTACTTGTGGTTGCTAAACTCACTTATCCTCACATAAAGAAATATTTAACTCTTGTATCACTGGTAAGTGCATATAGCAATAGGGAAATAATGTTTTCCGACAAAAAACGACTTTTCCTCATATAACCTCACAAGCAGAGGCCTTGAAACATGAGCGCACCCCATCATTTACCCCAACGTCACCCCAAATTAATACCGAGTCACCCAAGCGAAAGATCTACCCTAAGATCGCAAGCTGTGATCCGCCCCAGTATTGCCGATCGCTTCTCGCAGATACTGCAAGAAATTGAAGCGTTTTTATTGGCTTGCACCTATGAGGAAATGTGTAGCTTTTGGAATGCGATTGCAAATTTGCGCCAGTACTTGCAAAAAAGCTCTAATTTATCAGCAATGCCGCAATTCCTGAATGGGAGAAGGCAACAGCGAGATTTTTGCCGCATTTTAGAGGTGCTAGCTGATTTGCCCTACCCAAAACTGCACCTATCAACGCATTTGGCTGAGCATGGAGGCGATCGCCGCACGCATCATGTTTATCCTCACTTAGTAACACAACGATAAGGGAGGAATTATGCAAAGTGATGCCTTCCCTACACCACCGATCTATACCCATCATTTTCAGCCTCGGTTGGTGCATCCACATGAAGCCGATCCTCAGCAAGATGGTGATCGTCCTCTAAACCATTTACTAGATGAGATCGAGCTATTAATGACGGACTGCTCGGTTGAGGAGTCTCAATCCTTTTGGTCAGCAGCCGATCGCATCAAGATCAAGCACCGTGTCATTGAGTCAATGCAAATGATTGAAAGCTTGTTTCTTGACTTAGCAAAAATCTCAACTCAAGACCCAGATCTAATTTCTGCGGTTTCTGAAAGCCTTCTCTACACAGGCAATTCGCAGGTTAATCATCAAGCTGGGCTTGAAATACCTGATTTTCTCAAGCAAAAAGCCTGCTAATTCCTCTAAATATTTAGTTTCTGTCGCAATTAATTCACTTATCACCAAGGTTAAAACCATGAAGTTTTTACTGTCTGTTCTTTCTGCATCAGCTTTGCTAGTTCCATTTGCTTCCAGCGCTTCGGCATACTCTCAAGATCCTCGCAGTTGCAATGACCCCAGAACTCTATATCCGTCAAATCCCCCTTGTCAAAAGCCACAAAATTTACTTAACGTTTATTACAACAAGGTCAACTATTAATTTAGATAGAGCAGAACATTTATGAGAAGAAAGCAGTTTCTTCAATTTGGGGCTGGGGCGATCGCATTGTTTACTTTGGATCGTCTTGGTCAAAATTCTGCTCAAGCCCAAGATTTTGCAGCCGTTGCCCAAGCATATAGTCGCGAAAAATTATGTTCGCGTGTCCTTGCAGGTAGTATTGATCGGATCATGGGGGATGGGACGACCTCCGAAGTCCAACTTTTACGACTGCTAAGGCTCAATAAAGCACCTTTAAATCTCTATGGTGATTTACCAGCGATCTATCGCGAAGAAGCGGCGATCGAAGGTGTTAACTATGACATCGCATTTTGTCAGATGTGTTTAGAGACTGGGTTTCTCCAATTTGGTGGGGATGTTAAACCAGAACAAAATAATTTTGGCGGTATAGGGGCGATCGGTAATGGCGTTAGGGGTGATAGCTTTAGCGATCGGCGTATTGGAGTAAGAGCGCAGATCCAACACCTCAAAGCCTATGCCACCACTAAACCTTTGGTACAACCGCTAGTTGATCCAAGGTTTAGTCTAGTTAAGCGCGGTACTGCACCATTGCTGAGTCAGCTAGCGGGACGGTGGGCAGAAGATACCAATTACGACAAAAAAATCATGGCAATTCTTAGCCGTCTCTATGATTTATCAGGATTCTTCACATAAAGCTGACATTTTTTACGTGAATTCTATATAGCCATTTGCTGCGTGCAAAGCACGCAGCAAATGGCGAAAAATGGGAAGAATCGCTTGGCGATTCTTCCCATTTTTCGTTTTCGTCGAACTGACGTTTTTTAATTACAGCAATTATACCAAAGCACAATTTATTGATCTTTGCTCTTTTGGCAGTCTGTGGTACCCACCTACTGCCTTTCTTTTCTTCTTTTTAGTCTAAAGTTCAGCTGATAGCAATAACTTTTATGTAACTTTTTAACTCCCTTTGACTAACCTTTATATATCTATTTAGGGTTTCACAAACTAGAAAAGAGTGAATAATTAAGGGCAAGAATCAAGAAAAAAGTCTGCTTTGTTGAGCAATCTGCATTCACTGCTACATCAAATGCTAAGCCATAGAAACCACACTATATTCTGTCGTTCAGAATTTAAAAGTGTCCGGACTATTGTGTAAAAGTCAGGTTGCTGTTGGATTGAAGTTGTAAAAAATTTAAAATGGAGAGTATAGAGCTATGAAGTTGTTGTTTTCATCTCATGTGCTAAAGTTTAATACCTTGATGACTTTTTGTCTGTTGGGTGTTCTTTCTGTTCCGGCGGTCGCTCAAGCTCAGGAGCCACCGTTACCCAAAGCCGATGCCAACGGTAACTATTATACTGGGAAGGGGAGAGCGTTTCAGCATCGCACCTGGGTGGTGGTTGATCCCGACCCTAATGCTCTTAACTGCCGTCGTGAGACAGATAAAGGCTCGGTGTCGTTGAGTATGCCGGTGGTGACGCGGTTTCGCAGTGGCACCACTCTGACAACACCTGAGAGCCCTGCAGGATTTGCCCTCATAACTTCTGACGAACGGGGACAGCGCTGGCTGAAGGTGTTGACTGGTTCAAAGGATCAAACCTGCTACGTGCGCGCGAATAATAAATTTATTCGTCCGACAAGATAATGACCTAAAAGTATTGCTGCAAAAGCCATCGACCACCAGATACTTAAATCTCACTGGAAAATGAGTTCGGGTTTGCTAAAGTTGCTCCAAGTAGCCATCAACCCGTATTTTTCTACACTCGCCTCCGAAGTCTGGGGAGTATCCGCACAAAGCGGGACAGAACTGATGGTTGAGCGCTTTGCGCTGTAATATCGATGGCAAAAGCAAGGCACAGGTATCTCAAAATGTAGCGACAGATAACTGCGCCTTACGACCTGCTTCATTTTCATGGGGGAGCATGAAGAATGAAGCATTTTTAAAAAATGCAAAGATATAGTGATCGCCATATTCGATCCACAAACGGTTGACTGTGAAACCTTATACGCATATTCCCTTGCATATATATTTTGGTGTGCAAAACATTACATCATCGACTCTCATTATCAAGGTCGATTTTTTGAA
This sequence comes from Pseudanabaena sp., assembly GCA_046081205.1. Lineage (GTDB taxonomy): Bacteria > Cyanobacteriota > Cyanobacteriia > Pseudanabaenales > Pseudanabaenaceae > Pseudanabaena. The sequence goes on from JBJTVM010000184.1 coordinate 8,305, forward strand.
AGCCAGCCAACGGCAAGCTTTCAAAAAATCGACCTTGATGTTTCCAGTGCCAAAGGCGTTGGAAACACCAAAATCAGTTTCATATGAGAATTGCTGAATTACATAGATAAAAAAGTCATGAAAGACTAATGTCTGAGAGCATATTTGTTTAATTTGTTTAATTTTTACCTATTCCTACATTCATAATAGCATAAATCTTTAGGTTCCTACTTTAAAACTCAACTGCGCTCCAATGATAACCATATTAAAAGTTTGGATTGGCAATATAAAGAATGACTCTTGCAATAACTCGATTCTCTGTTATAAACCATCAGAGAATCAGGATTGATTGGGGCAATGAACTTTAAATTTGCCTTGACATAGCATTCTCCTAATTGCTGAAAAGTCACAGGCTTAACGGGATAGGCTAATTCATCCTGTGATCCTTGAACGCGCAACCAAGGAGAACCTTCGCTATCGAGAACGATCGCATCAGTAGCTGCATCAGGAGCCTCTAATCGAACTAAATTTATAGGTTCCTTAAAAACCGCAGTAATGATCGCCCCTCTGAGGATTTGTGACCTAATTTGTCCATTTGGCTTATAGCGACAATTTAAGGCATAGTCCTCTGCACTAGATCCTGCTGACTGCACGACTAACCATTTATTAATCTTATAGAAACCTCGATTGCCCCGTTGAAAGGCTGTGCTAAAGTCTCCATTGGGCTTAGGATTTGGGACTCCGGCGACTTGAGCGATCGCTGGGTGAAGCCAAAATACTGAGTTAACAGCGCTATAAATCATTAACAGGAGAGATAGTTTACGTAAATTTAATCTCATGTTTTTATTCTGGTTAACGGACTCATAAATGAGTTCTTTATTAAGTTACAGGACTCTAATGTGCTATTGCGACCGAAAATATGGCACATTAAACGATCGCATCAGAATTGTAAACTCCCATAGTGATAAACAAACTTAAACTTAAATGACATTAAAAGTTGGAATTTTAGGATTTGGTGGATTAGGGCAAGCAGCAGCGAAATTGCTCAGCGCTAAGCAAGAAATGCAGCTAGTCGTAGCTGCTGATAAAGAAGGCTTTGCCTATGACCCACAGGGGCTAGATGCTAACAAAGCGATCGCCACTTATCAAAAACATGGCTCCTTGGGCTACCTCGAAGGAGCAGGTAATCTTGCTCAAGACAGTATTGCGGCAGCGATCGCTACCGCCAAGGATGTCGATGGTTATTTCCTCGCTTTGCCTAACCTGCCCAATACCTTCATGGCAAGCGTGTCCAAGCAATTCATCGCTTCAGGTTGGCAGGGTGTGCTAGTTGACGCGATCAAACGCACTAGCGCCGTTGAGCAAATGATTGCCCTTGCCCCCGAACTAGAAGCCGCAGGGATTACCTATATGTCTGGTTGTGGTGCAACCCCTGGCTTATTGACTGCCGCTGCTGCGATCGCCGCTCAGAGCTTTGCCGAAGTTCACAAGGTCGAGATTACCTTCGGGGTCGGTATTGCTAACTGGAATGCCTATCGCGCCACCATCCGCGAAGATATTGCCCATATGTCGGGTTATACAGTGGATATGGCTCAAGCAATGACCGATGCTGAAGTAGAAGCTCTGCTCGAAAAGACCAATGGATTAATCTCGTTGGAAAATATGGAACATGCCGATGACATCATGTTAGAGCGTGTAGGAATTTGCGATCGCGATCGCGTCACCGTTGGCGGTGTAGTCGATACCCGCAACCCTAAGAAGCCTCTCAGCACCAATATGAAGCTGACAGGACGCACCTTTGAGGGCAAGATCTCGACGCATACTTTCATTCTTGGTGATGAAACCAGCATGGCAGCAAATGTCTGTGGGCCCGCATTTGGCTATCTTAAGGCTGGGAAACAGTTTCACCAACGCGGTATTTACGGTTTGATGACTGCTGCGGAAGTAATGCCTGCGTTTGTCCGCTAAATTTCTATTCGACGAAAGCGAAAAATGGTAAGAATCGCTAAGCGATTCTTACCATTTTTCGCCATTTGCGCCGCGCGAAGCGCGGCGCAAATGGCTATATCGAACTCACGTTAAATAATCATTATTTCTAACCATTGCTAGCTAATTTGAAATCATACTCCACAAACTAGTAACAATAATTTATAGAAATTATGCTTTATTTTCTCATACTGAATAATTTATTACTTTCTGGGCAATTTACTATTGATTTTCCAATTCACGTCAAAACTTAAAAGAAATTCAG
>JBJTVM010000185.1:0-2946 GCA_046081205.1 Pseudanabaena sp.
AACAGTGACGAGATCCACACTTTGTCCCGACTCAATTAATTGGGCAAAGTCAGGAAATCCACCAAGCTCTACTGCGATTCCTGCTGACTCTAAGGCTTGCTTACGTTGCTCTAAGTTAGAGCTTGTCTGACTATCACTAACTGTCACTTGCCAGCCATCAGCTTTGAGGAGTTTTGCCGCAGAAATTCCAGACTGTCCCAGTCCCAGTACATACGCTTGATGCATGTCGATCGCTTGATTGATAAATTTATTAAATTAAAAAGTTACAGCGCTTTTCGGTCAAAAACAATCCAAGAAAATCATTGAAATGATTACAAGGCAATCATTTCAATGATTTTCTTGTAGTCTGTTTGAGTAGCAATTGCTGTAATAGTCAAGAATACAGGAACTTGCTGACATTTGCTTTATAGCTACTTAGAGAGCCAGGGCAACCGCATAAAAATCAAAGGGAAAGGAGACGGGTAAGATAAGCGAGATCCCAAGCCGCCTTATGACGTTTAGCCCGCATACTGGACTTAGAAGATTTATCACGACTTAAAAGATTAAGAGCAAAATGGCGCAGCATCGCCATATTTTCAGGAGAATTGTCTTTGCGAATACGAGAAGCATCTTCGTGAAAAGAAACATCTAAAACCCAATGCAATGAATTTTCAACCGACCAATGAGTACGAACCGCGTTATTCATGACAGAAGCATTAGAGGTCAAACTGGAAATGTAGTAACGATTCTCAGTGGAGACTTTACCATTGATGCGGCGTTCACTTTGGACTAGGGAAATCGTTTGTAATCCAGACCATAAAGGCAATTGCGTCAGGTAATCCAAGTTAGATAAAGTCCAACAACGGCGAATCTCTAAACGACCATGTCCTTTGTCTATGGACTGGGAAAAGTCATGGTCTACATCTGTAAAATTAGTGGAGATAGCTTGTTCAAATAACCACTGTACATCCTCAAACAGACTTCCCTGATTACCTTTGAGTGCTAAAACATAATCCCCACCCTGTTGGATAATTTGATTGGCTATTTCTTTCTGGCATCCCATTGCGTCAATTGTCACAATACAACCAGTAATTTCTAATAGCTTTAATAATTCGGGGATGGCTGTGATTTCGTTAGATTTATGATCAACTTTTCTTTGCCCTAATACCAATCGATTGGTGCTTGCCCATGCACTCACCATGTGGATTGCTCCTTTATCTGCTCCTCGGTCGTAGGACTGCCTCAAGGTTTTACCATCTATCGCTACTACCTCTCCCTTCAGCACTTGACTTACGGATTTCACCCACCTAATGAAGCTATTTTGCATTTGTTGCGGGTCTAATCTCGCAAACACTCTGGCAAATGTGTCATCACAGGGGATTCCGTTCGGTAGTTCCAGAAATGTCTCTAGCCATTCTTGTTTTGATTTGCCAAATAGCTCTATGTCTTCCCAGTTTTCTGCCCCACTTATCACTGCACAAATCGCTATTACGATTATGTCTAGTAAGTTATGCTCTTTCCCTCGGTTATCTCGTGGATCTTCTACTCCCTCAAAGTGGCTCAGTAAACTAACTGCGATAGGACTATTCATTACGGCTTGACTTTTTTATTGTCTCCTTATTTTATTCACTTTTTTATGCGGTTGCCCTGGTAAGGGTTGTGAAAGCACAAAATGGCGTAGCCATTTTGTGCTTTGGTATAAGGGTTTTGAAAGGACAAAATGGCTACGCCATTTTGTCCTTTGGTATTAAGGTTGACTTTGCAACCAGTAATAGGTCGCCATCGGCAAAAGAGTTGCCAAAATCAGCAAAATAATTACCACCACGTTTGATGAACTAGCCTCAGTTTCTTCTCTAGTAGCATAGTTACTCGTCTCGGTCTCTTCTACTGCCAATAGAGGCGCACCAGGATCAGGATTACCTCTCAAAACTGTTTCTAACCTTGCGATTCCTTCATTGACAGCTTGGTTATAGTTTGCCTTACGCGCAGGATAGAGCATAGTTTCATCAGCAATACTATTGGCAATGCTATCAGGTAAAACTTCCTTAACCTTGGCACCAGTTTGAATCGCTGTACGGTGGTCTTCTGTTGCCATAAATATTAATACTTGATTCGCCTTTGCCTCTTCCGTAGGGAACCACTTATCAAATAGTTCCGAGGTAAATTCCGATGCAGGTTGACCTAAATCAATACGGCGAATCGCCACCACATGCACTTCAATTCCTGTTAATTCTGCTAGTTTTTCGGCTTTGCTAGTAACCGACCCTTTAGTCGAAGTACTCAGTACCTCAGAGTCATCGATTACCCAAGTCTGTTGAGTCAGAGACTTAATCTCGTCTAAGTCGGGAATATCTGATACCTGCAAAGCAAGAGCCGTACCTATACATAAATTAAAGCTAATTAGTAAAGCGATCGCCCCAAAACATAGGCGGCTCAAAAAATTTTTAAACACAATTTTAATCACAATTTTTAAACCTATATCTTAAAACTATAGCAATCCTAAATGAGTTGTGGAAGTGCATCCCACAGGAGTGCGCTTCCACAACCATCAAAAATCCACAAATGATTTAGGACTGCCATATATTTAACGTCAATTCGACAAACGCGCAAAATGTTAAAAATCACACTTTCCCATTTTGTGCCATTTGCGCCGCGCTTCGCGCAGCACAAAATGGCTATATAGAAAATTTGGCGATTGTCTTTAGGTTAAGCTAGCAATCAATATTAAATTTTAATTAAGATTTTAGACAAATTAAAGCTGGATCAGCAGATCAAAGTTACTTCAGCAATGAAAGTTTTGCTTAGGACATAAAACCCAAATAAATAAAGGTGTCGCTTTGTGCCACCTTTATTTATTTGGGTTTTACTCTTTATAAATTCTGTATATTTAAGTATTATTAAGATTTTGGAGCAAACTTCAAAAAAGTTATTTACGAACATTTTGAAGTTTAATCTATTGATACATCT
>JBJTVM010000186.1:0-5335 GCA_046081205.1 Pseudanabaena sp.
GTAATCACTGAAAATACAGTTCGCGCCGCCGTGTATTGAGTCGCCGCAACTGCCATACCCCGTTTAGCTAAATATGTTGATACATAAGCGTTTAGTCTTGTGGCGATCGCCGTGCCACCAGCCTTAAGTACCTCATAACCAACTTGATAGGATGCAAAATGCCAAGCCATCTGTCGGGCGATCGCGGTTAGTACCGCCGAACGAATCACCGTACTCACTGCGATCGCGCTGCCGCCTTTGACCAGCAAACTCATTGGGTTACGCTGAGCATCTAAGGGTAAAGCCCTTTGTAAATCTGACTCCGTGAGAGCCGCTTGCATTGAATCATCAATGGTCGAACGCTCTTGAGGCGAAAGTTTTTTCCACGAATTGCTAATCAAGTTCAGAAATAATTCTGATTCGATCTCTTCAATAGTTTGATTTTTGGAATATTGAATATTCAGATGCTGACATACGCGCTCTAGAACTTCGCGATAGCTGACATTGTTAGTTTTACGCCGTAAAACCGTTAATCCATCGGCAGCCAGAAATCGAAAACGCTTGGCGATCGCTTCGATTAATTCATCGCGATCCCAGCTTTGTAATTCTTTAACAGGTGGCGTAGCAAAATAATCAAGGGGATTGAACTTGCGACGAAAGAGGATGTCGGCAATTTGATATAACTCCTCATCAGTCGCCAGTGTTAGAACATTGCTTAACTCGTCCATTGCCCCATCCATTGATTTGTAACGAACAGTATCTCAAGCTTACTTAAGCTTAAAAGATTCTAGTACTAATTACTCAAATCGCAAAATTAGGACAGCAATTCTCATTAAGAAACCGATTTTGGTGTTTCCAGTGCCTTCGGCGCTGGAAACACCAAAATCGGTTTTTTGAAAGCCCGCCAACGGCGGGCTTTCAAAAAATCGATCTGTATAATGAGAATTGCTGAAATTAGGAATTCCCAGCTTGAAAGATCTGATTAGCGGTGATCTTTAATTCGGGGAATGTTTGAGAAACAATACGCTCATCATCACGAAACTGGCTAACCTGATATTCACCATCGACTAAATTACAAACAGAGATTGTCGGTAATTTTGGATTACCAATAAATTTCCGTCCGCCTAAAGCTGCATAGTCAACAATCCAATACTCAGGAATCCCCATTTCCTCATAATCAGCAAATTTCAAATAGTAATCATCTCGCCAATTAGTTGAAACAATTTCAATTACTAAAGGTATGGACGCACCGATACTAACAACAGACTCTTTTTTCCATAATTTTTCATTAACCAGATTGTCACGATTTATCAACAATACATCGGGTAAGTAGCCCGAATCTTTGCCTTAAGGCCTGATAAGAGTTTGACTGGGGAGCAAGTAAGAAAGATCTAATCTGTCAATTAATCCACTAAGTTTGACTATTAAAAAAACTTTAGCTTCTTCATGTTCTCCAACGGGTTGGGGCATTTCCGTAATATTTCCGTTATGTAACTCGTACCGTACTCCCGAATTTTCAGGAAGCCAATCAATAAAAGCCTCGAATGTCGTCATTGGAAGGATCGTTCTTGGCGATAAGGTTTGGGTCATAGCTTTAGATCTATTGATTAGCTTTGTGTTGATTTTGCAATTGCTCGATTTCGAGAATAACTCTGGCTTGACTGGACATTAAATGATTACTAATCGCTTCCAAAGCTTTTTTATGATCACGCTGCATGATCGCATCATAAATTTGTCGATGTTCTGAGCGAATCTCTAAAACCTTGAGATTTTGTTGTACCGTCTGCATCCTCAATAAAGCCATCTTGTCGAATAGCTGATCTAGCACAAGGGCTAGCCAAGGATTTCCAGAACATTCGGCGATCGCTCGATGAAATTGATAATCAATATGTAGTAATTGATAACTAGTCAATTGGTTAGGAAGTTGAGTGATCGCTTTTTCTGCTTGTTGAACTGCTAACTCGATTTTAGTCAACTCCTCAGTAGTGGCATTTTTGCAAGCCTCTAGCACTGATTCTTGCTCTAGCACCAAGCGACAACGGTAGAGATGTTTTGCATCAGCCGTTGAAAAACTAACCACACGCAGGTTGCCATTTTCATCAGCAACTACAAGTTGTTCTTGCTGCAACTGCTGCAATGCTTCACGGATGGGAGTACGGCTAACTTGTAATTTTTCAGCAATTTGAGTTTCTACTAAACGTGAGCCAGCTAAAAATTCCCCTGACAATATAGCTGAGCGCAAAACCTGATAGGTTTGCTCACGTAACGATTGAGAGCGCCGAATGGGACGAGGTGAAGAGAGCAACAGGCAGAAATCTCCTAAAATCTGTATGAATAATTGTCTACGATTTTGTCCACAAACATATCAGTCTAAATTATGAAAATTTTGTTTGACTTAGATTAAAGTTTGCCTTCGCAGTAGCGACTATGACAATCATTGTCTCTACAGACAAAGGTCTTAAAACCATTGTTCCGAAATTTTTAAATATGCAGTACAAAAGAAATTTTAAAAGCATCAAAGCACTGCTTTCAAAGATTCTGCTAGGTTTTAAGTTAGCGCAAAGCGCTGTAAAACGACAAATACAATGGAAAATAAATCAGTTGCTAAAAGTTAAAGCATATATTAATCATAAGTATGTGTATACAGTATATTGTATTCATAACCTAGTACTTAATATACATTCAAGGAATAATCTGAGGCATGATAGCGCTACTCCCCAAACTAGCGATCAACGGTGATCGCCTTGCTCGCAGTCTTGCAGGGCTTGCAGAAATTGGCAAATTGCCCAACGGTGGGGTGTGTCGGCTTGCTTTTTCAAAAGAAGATATTCAAGCTCGTGCATTAGTGACATCTTGGATGCAAGAAGCTGGCATGTCAGTGCGTAGTGACGCAGTTGGGAACATTATTGGTACTTATGCAGGAACAGAATCAAAAGCATCTCTGGCGACAGGATCTCACATCGATACCGTCCCCGTTGGAGGACGCTACGACGGTTGCTTGGGCGTTTTGGCGGGAATCGAAGTGGCGCGAGTGTTACAGGAAAATCAGGTGCGGTTGTGTCATCCCTTTGAGGTAATCGTTTTTTCTGACGAAGAAAATAGTGTGATTGGTTGTAAAGCGATCGCAGGAAATGCACCTACCGATCCTGAACGTTACCGCCGCAAGGATGGGACTTCAATTCAAGATTGCTTAAAAAATGTTGGTGGTGATTGGGAAAAGCTGAATACCGCTAAACGCGATCGCCATGAGATCGCCGCTTTTATCGAACTCCATGTGGAGCAAGGTGGCGTACTTGAAGCATTAGATAAACAAATTGGTGTGGTGACAGGGATTGTCGGTCAATATCGCTTCATGGTGACAATTATCGGTCGCCCAAATCATGCAGGTACAACACCGATGCATATGCGAAAAGATGCACTTGTTGCTGCTTCGCAACTCGTACTCGCCATCAATCGTCTCGGGGTAGAAACGGAAGGTGAACAAGTTGCCACAGTAGGACATATGACGGTTTCGCCTAATGCTACTAATGTTGTGCCTGCGCGAGTGGATATGAGTATCGATTTGCGTGATCTTTCTGAAGAAAATCTTTTATATTTAATCGCACAGATCGAAAAAGAATGTGAGGCGATCGCGCGAAGCACAGGTACAGAAATCAGTATTGAGCAGAAACTTCATATACTGCCAACTCCAGCTAAACCTGAGCTAATGGAAGCGATCGCCAATGTTTGTCAAGAACTCAAGCTTAGTTATGACTATCTACCTAGCCGAGCAGGGCATGATGCCCAAGAGATTGGTCGCTTTACAGATATGGCGATGATTTTTGTACCGAGTCGTGATGGTATTAGCCATTCTCAGGATGAATATACTTCTCCTGAACAATGCGCTCAGGGAGCGGATGTTTTATTACATACACTTTTAGCGATCGATAAAAAATTTTAAATTTTTTCTTTAGCTTCAAAAATAATGCGATTGTTTTGCAAAATATTATTGATTTGATGGAGAACGGCAAAATCTTCTTCAGGTAGGTTTGGAGTATGTGAAAGCTGCGGTTCTTTCTCTAAAAAGCTAAATGCTTGGCGAAAATCAGTAGGCGTGGCGGCGATCGCGTTGTCAAAGTGGCAAGGAACAATCCGCACAAAATTCCAGCTAGCAACTTTATCTGCCCATGCAATAACTGTTTGCGGATCACGATTGAGAATGAGAGTTTGCAAGATTGGCGCGACGAAAATACGTCCATTGCCACGTAGAGATTCAAAGGACTGATACCAGTTATATTTCCAGCGAAAAGGGTATAGACCGAACAAGGCTTTGCGCGATCGCTCTGGGGCTTTGATAATATCTAGCAAAGCTTGAAAAAAGGAAACAGTTTCCAAAACTTGGGGACGGAAATAGAACAGAAATAATGACGTTCTTTGCCAACCACGAATCCGATTCACTTCTGTATCGACAATAGACTCATCCGCACTATCTCTAGCATGAAATAGTAATGGATAGGGATCGATTTGTAATATTTCTGGTGGCTTTTCAGGAACAGACATGATCGTATCCGTAACTAAAAGAGTCTGCGATCGCCTGTCCAATAGCGCTACCTCCGCAAATTTTCCTAAGCCCAGTTCAATCGAACCTAGGATCGCGTAGTCAAACTGATCAGCAAAGGGAACCTGCGAACTATCCTCAGGTAATAGGGATGTGCGTCCCCAAGGTAAACCCAACCAACTAAGTGGCAAATTGAATGGGAAGCTCCATTGGTGTGGCGAGACATAAACGTGAGCCTTGGGGAACTGCCTTGCAAAAGGCCCTACAAAAACCTTATGCTCAATCCCTGATACCGTGGGCAAGATAATATATTTGACATCGCCATGCTCAGCGACTAGTTCATTTACGAGGCGGATACATTCGGGAGTCGGGGCAACGGGAGCATATACTAACAGTCCCCCAGCCGACAACTTCACTACCGTCATTCGGATTGGTACGACTACATAAAAAATCCCCTGAATCTGCTCAAAAGTCCAGATTGCATCTTTGACGATTTCTTTGCGAATAGTGCGTCTCTGACCATAGGGATAAAGCGGCACGACCTGCCAAAATTTCCACGACCAGTCCTTTGGGCTACTTGGCTCAGACTCAGACTTGTGATGTGTTGCTTGGGCAGTCATTAACCTCGCTCTCAGTACGCATACTATTTACAGTGCAAATATCATAATGCGATCGCTATCACCAATCAAACTTTCATTAAATAATCTTATTTAAAGATGGGCGGCGCGAAGTGCCGCCCATCTTTACCTATTTAGCCTACCGAGTTGTAAGTACATCGGTTTAATAATCTCAAAGAAGCTGATTTGCTCGCTTCGCGGG
>JBJTVM010000187.1:0-1780 GCA_046081205.1 Pseudanabaena sp.
GGTGTTATTGCGCCAGCGAATCCTAGGCACAGCCCTGTATAAATTGCTAAGCCAGCAAGTTTGTGAGCAAACTTAAACATTTATTCTCTAATCAAGCGATCACTATAAATATAGCAATATCTCCATCATTCTTGTATGGCGATCGATGATTACAGTCTATTGTGAAAGGCTTTGATCGCGATTGGTAAGAAAGTTAAGTATTGATAATTATCAGTTTCCAGCAAGCGATCGCCTACGGGCAGGGGTAAAAGAAGGCGAAAAAACAAGTTATCTGCAACTCAAAGCCGTATGCTCTTTGCAAGAATTAGCGACTTATTCCCTGATACAACCTCACAGACATTGATTTTTTGCCACACAAAAGCTAAAAAATATCTGATATAGTGCGTTTATTACTTTATAAATTTCGCTGTAATGAAGTTACAGGTCAAAAGTTATTCAAATTTAATTAGTGGACTTCAGTTAAGGTTAAATCTAACCCAGACCGAACTCGCTCAGAAAGCTGATTGTAAAAATTAAAGGATTTAGAGGCGAAGATGATAAGGGCAAAGCCAATACGATGCAAACTTACTGGATTCTAGGAGTAAACAACTTAGGCAAGTTCGGACGTTGGTTTTTTGCTGAGTTTACATTGGTATTTGAGATTGACTCAGACTTTCACAAGTTAATTGATTCATTAGCCTTTTCGGTGGAATGTCGATAAAAATAGTCAACTACAACTAGAGAGGCAAATTAACTTTCCAACTATCGTATCAGCTATAACAGGAGGCAAACTACTTGATACCATCGAACATCCAAATCAGGAGAAATACCCAAATCAAAGAATTTTTATTGTAGAGATTGATCGCTATGTTTATCTCGTTCCTTTCGTAGAAGATGATAGCGAGTTTTTTCTCAAGACCATTATTCCCAGTCGCAAAATGACAAAACAATACTTAGGAGAATGATATGACTATCCAGCTTGATGATTACGAACAAAACATTTTAGATTCTGTAGAACGTGGAGAATGGCAATCTGTCACAAACCTACAGCAAGAGATCGATCGCTATCAGCGTCACGCCCAAGCCTATATGCAATCCCTTCAAAAAATTACAATCGAGCTACCTAGTAGCGATATTGACTCACTACAAGAGTTAGCTTCTCGGTCGGGAGTATCTATACCTTTGCTCTTGTCTAGCATCATTCATCAATATGTCGGTTCTCAGTCTATTCGTCAGTCGTAAATAACCATGCCTCAACACAAAACTAACAACTAGCCCAAAAAAGTCGAAGCACTCAAACACCAAGAAGCCAAGCGGCGCAATATCCCCACAGCCGAGCATCAATCAGTAATGGCAGAAGATGAGAAAAGCCCGATCCGTGTTGAGTATGATCGCTGCATCGATGCCCACCCGCAAATGTCCGCGCCGCATGACAATAACCACAAAAAGCCAGCATCTAAACGAGGAAGACTAGAAAAAATTACAGTTACAAAAGAAGATTTAATTAAGTCTTTAGATGAAGTTAACTAACCACCCATGACTCAACCACCTTTCCCCCAACCTCAAAGCGATCGCACCCCAATCACCCTCGATCAATACCACGAGTACACCCCCGAAAAACTAGAGTTCATCAATGGCTACTATGGCTTTGCTTATCAAGACATGACAGGTTTTCACCTCGCAATCCTAACCAATATGGGACTACGCGCCGCCGTTAGCCATGTCCCGATCGCAAAGTGGTTAGCCGCTTTCCAAGAGGTTGCTCTGCAAAATCCCAAGTTTGACGATGCTTTGCGCGATC
>JBJTVM010000188.1:0-2309 GCA_046081205.1 Pseudanabaena sp.
CTTGATAAATTTACTTAATCAGAGCTTAATGAATAGATTTATTCTTTTTAAAATTTTTGTAATAGGGAATTTGATAGGAATTGCTGTGTTTTCAATGATTCATATAGATTTGCAAAGAGACCTATATCTAAGCTCATGGATACAGGCGAACCAAAAAACAATGATATCAAGTTTATCATTAGTAATTAATTGGCTGAATGCGTACAGTTTTTATCTTTATATCAGTATTGTTGCTAGTTCTATTTGGTTAGGATATTTTCTGTTTTTACCATCTATTTATCGACAACGTAAAATTGTTGACTATCGCCGCAAAGAAGAACATTTGATTAAGCCATGAGTCTAAAATTATGGAAAACATACTTCAACAAATTAGAGAATCAGCAACCACCTCTTCTCCCCCCTTCACAAGGGGGGCTGGGGGAGATCACCACCTCAATCATCAACTCCAATTCCCAAATAGAGTACACATAAATTTATCTGACTACGTTTCAAGATTTAGATCCCCCTCAATCCCCCTTGCAAAGGGGGAAGAAGACCAAGAATCTAATTCCCTTACCTTCACAAGGGGGACTGGGAGGGATCAATGACACTTAAAACCAGCAGCCTCCATCTCCCCTATAACCCCGATCTCACCACCAGAGCCAAAGAACTGCGTCAAAACATGACACCCGCAGAGAGAAAACTTTGGCACAAATATTTAAAAAACTTCCAATTTAGAGTTCTACGACAAAGACCAATTGATCATTTCATCGTTGACTTCTACTGTCCTAGTCTCAAATTAGTCATTGAAGTTGATGGAGAAAGCCACTATACCGATGAGGGGAAAGCCTATGATCAAGAAAGAACTCAACGGTTAGAAGGTTATGGGATTAAGGTGATTCGGTTTACTAATCGGCAGGTTTTAGAAAACTTTGAGAGGGTGTGTGAGGAGATAGAGAGGATGATCCCCCCCAGCCCCCCTTGAGAAGGGGGGAGAAGAGTTTGTTTGGAATTTAAAATTTATGGAAAATATTCTTCAACAAATTAGATAAGCCGCAGAAAAGCAAATATTATTTCTTCCCCATGCGCTCCGTCAAATGTCTCGACTAGATCGAATGATTACCACCCAAGAAGTTAGAGAAACTGTCATGACAGGAGAATTGATAGAAGACTATCTAGAAGATGCGAGAGGGCATAGTTGCTTACTTCTCAAATCAGTAGAAACAGATCGAATAATTCATGTCGTTTGCGCTCCTAAGCCAGAATACCTCGCAATTATCACGGCTTACATACCCAGTAGCAGTCAATGGACAAACAATTTTAGAGAGAGGTTATAACCATGGAATGTATTTACTGCAAAGGTCATATGGAAAAAAAGACTGCACCATTTAGCATCCAGAAAAATAGTTACTACTTACATTGGGATGCAATTCCTGCCTTTGTTTGCAATCAGTGCGGCGAAGTCTATTTTGCTGAACATGAAGTTGATGTCATCCAATCAGCAATTTCAGAATTAGATCGCAAAAATGCTGAGTTTTATACACCTGATAAAAAAGCTGCATAAATCACAAAAAAATGATTAAAGAATTAGACCGTGTTGTATTAGCCGATCACATTGATGAAGTAGACTTAGAAATTGGTGACATTGGCACTGTGGTATTTGTTTATAAATAACAGAAAGGCTATGAAGTCGAGTTTATGCCCCTTACAGGCGAAACGGTTGCCGTTGTTTCTGTGTTGCCTTCACAAGTCAGGAGCATACGCGATCGCGAAATAGCTCATGTGAGGGCGATCGCCTAAAATATGCCTAGACTAAATTATGAATAAGCGTCAATCAAACCATGTTGCAGTGCATAACGAACTAGTTCTGTGCGACTGCTTGTACCAGTTTTACTAAATAGCCGACTGACATATTTCTCCCCATTCCGAATGGTTGTGCCAAGACGCTTAGCAATTTCTTTATTCATCAAACCTTCTACCACAAGCTCCAAAACACTCTGCTCCCTTGGCGTAAACTCAAGCTTGATTGGTGGTGGTGTCACATTGATCGCTGGTTTTTGCTTCAGCAGCGCCTTGATTTCGGCAAGTTGACCTGCCAGATCTGTGATTTCAGAGGTATTGCTATTTGCCGTCACCGCTTGGATGGCGCGTCGGGCTATCAAATTTTCAGCGATCGCCACTAATTCATCAGGATCAAAGGGCTTGGACAAGTAGGCATCACAACCCGCGTTATAGCCTTCGATGCGATCTTTAGTCATCCCCTTTGCCGTCAAAAACACTACGGGCAAATTTAAAAAACGCACATCCTCGCGCATTTGCTTTAGAAATTC
>JBJTVM010000189.1:0-12384 GCA_046081205.1 Pseudanabaena sp.
GCGCCACTTTTAAAAATATTTCTGGGTTTTAAGTAAGCGCAAAGCGCTGTATCGAACTCACGTTAATTTAACAAAAATTAAATTCATGTTAATTCAGCAAAGAAAGTCATTATTTGATGACTTTCTTTGCTGAATTGGACATTTTGTAGTTTATAATACAAATATAAGAGTTAATTTGTGAGTGAAAAAATGAAAACATATCGTGAAAATCAACAACAATCATATAGCGATTATCGCGATCGCCAAATATGTGAAAATGATCTCGAAAGTCATGAACCAAAAGACCACTTGCACCCCAATTACTGTCATTGGGCTTGGTTGCCAAAACCTAAATAACCTCACCTCTTGCAAGTGACTATGGCTATTTACTCGAAGATTATCTTGCCCAGTAAATAACTTTCTTTTCTATGGCAACAAACAAGGCATAAAGCATGACACCTAAAATAGCAAGGGCAATCAGTGCTGCAAAGGCTAAAGCTACTCTAAAGTCAGAAGCTGCTTGGACAATTAAATAACCTAAACCCGCATTAGATGCGATCGATTCTGCAATTACAGCTCCAATAAAGGAAAAAGAAACAGCAATTTTGAGAGAAGCGAACACATAGGGCAACGTATGTGGCCAGCCAACCTTTTTAAAAATCTCAAAGTTAGATGCACCCAAAGCATACAAAACATCTTTCATTTCAGGCTCAATTGTCTCTAATCCTAGAGCAACGTTAACCGCGATCGGAAAGAAAGCTAGTAAAAAAGCAGTGACGATCGCAGGAATGGCATTAGCTCCAAACCAGACAGATAGTAGGGGTACTAGTGCAGATTTAGGAATTGTATTAAAAGCAACTAGTAATGGATAGAGAGTTAAGTAAATGAATTTGGAGTAACCAATCAGAAAACCTAGAATTACACCAACTATGCTAGCGATCGCAAAACCTGCAAAAGTTGTCCAAATTGTGCGTAAAGAGTTTTCTGCTAGCTGTGGACCAAACTGAATTGCAGCTTCAATAATCTTAGATGGTGCAGGTAAATTAAAAGGCTCAATCTTAAAAGCCCAAACAACTAATTCCCACAATATTAATAGCAAAATTGTAGCGATCGTTGGTAAAACGATTGTTGCTGTTCTGGTATTTAGAAAAGCATTAAAGTCAAACTTTTTGGTTGAGCGCCTTGAATTCTCAATCGTTCCCTGCATGTATTTTCCTCACTATATGAATATAAAAGCTAATGAAAACTTGGATGACATCTCTTGCCACAACTAGAGTGAAGTAAGAAATAATCTGTCTTATAGCGATTTTAATTTTGTCGTAGGAAGCATGAAAACAAAAAACCTTGCTAGGAGTGGGTTTCTGTTTTCAAATGAGTTCGTACTCATTTGAAAACCGCTATAGTTAGATTATTTATTAACTTTTATGAATATGACGACGTAGCTCAGCTGCAAGATGACCAAACTCGTCACTGAGGCACATCTCTAAAGTTCTGGGGCGAGGTAGATCAATCTTGAGCTTGAAAGCGATTTCACTAGGGCGCGGACTCATTACATAAACTGTATCGGATAGAAATACAGATTCGCGTAAATCGTGAGTAATAAGAATGCCTACACATTTTGCCTCCATCCATAGTTTTTGCAACATTACCCACATTTCTTCACGGGTAAAGGCATCTAAAGCTCCAAACGGCTCATCTAACAAGAGAATTTCTGGTTGATGAATTAGGGAACGGCAGAGAGATGCTCTCTGGCGCATACCACCTGACAATTGCCAAGGAAATTGCTGTTGGAAATCTTTTAATCCCACTGCTTGTAGGAGTTTTTGAGCCATTTCCACATAGCGTGCATGATTGACTTTAAAATCACGCTTGTAGGGGTGTACAACTTCTAATGGTAATAGGACGTTATCGATAGTGCGTCGCCAAGGTAACAGCACAGGATTTTGGAAAGCAATACCCACATTTTTGAGGGGCTTAGTTACTGCTTGACCATGGCAGCGCAATTCACCAATTTTAGTAGGACTTAAGCCTGAAACCATCCGTAAAATAGAAGTCTTACCGCATCCACTAGGTCCTACAAATGAGACAAATTCACCAGGTTGGATATCAAGTGATATTTCTTGAATAATCCGTCTCATGGTATCGCCAAACGGATATTCTAGTCCGATGCCATCAAATTCTAGTAGGGGCATCGAAGTAGGAGTAGCTTCATTAGACTCAGAAGTTAAAGGTTGCACCATTTTAGTTAAACCATTTGGTGAGATTGAAGAGAGTCAGAAATTAAAGCAAATAATCCAAAAAGATTGTTTTAGCCAGTCTTTTTGGATTATTAAAGAAATTAAGATAGTGGTTTGCGATCGGCAGCAGGTGGAACCGTCCGTTGCTCTTTGGGAGGTAAGAATTTGTCAGTGAAGATGTCAGCCGCAGTGGTAGGCTTAAGTTTAAAGCCTTCTACTGTCTGAGTAACGCTCTTTTCTAGTCGCTTCATATCCACACCACCAAAACCATTTGCTTCGACTTCTGGAGATACATACAACCTTTCAATCGCCAACTTGAGTCGAAGTTTCTCGGCATCTCGATCCATCAATTTACTTTGATCTGTAGAAATAACTAGATCAAGAGCAGCGTTGGGGTCTTTGACGACTTCCTGCATTCCACGGAAGTAAGCTTTGAGGAATGATTTAATAGCTTCAGGGTTTTTGGTCATGAAATCTTGCTTAACCAAAATTCCATTGCCATAGAAATCCAAACCAAATTCATCATAGAAGAAAATTTGAATATCATCCATTGTTTTTCCACCCTTGATCAAGGATGGAATAACTGAAGTGTAAAACCCACTGACTGCATCAACCTTTCCCTGTAGCAAGAAAGTTTCACGCAATTTAGGCTCCATAGTGTCCCAAGTGACCGAATCAGGGGCAATATTTACTTCCTTAGCAAAAAGTGGGAAAAGCTTACGAGGACCATCACCTGCGGGAGCACCGAGTTTCTTACCAACTAGTTCTGCAGGAGTTTTAATTCCATTCGCTTTGAAAGTGACAATTGAGAAAGGAGCCTTGTTTTGGTAGAAGGCTACCGCAACAATCTTGTCACTAGGATTTTTGTCATTGAATTCCATTGCATTGTAGACATCGCTAAAAGCCATGTCATACTTGCCAGTGCCAAGTTTACTGATCGTGTCAGCGTTACCGAATCCGCGTTCATAACTGACATCCAACCCTTCTTCAGCAAAGTAACCCTTCTCGATCGCCCAAATCAGAGGTGCGTCAAGACTTTGTCTCAAAAAGGGAAGTTGTACACGAATCTTTTGTTTTTCCTTTTTATCTGTACTACCAGCTTTGGGAGATGAATCAGTAGTAGGAGCGGCAGTCTTGTCACCAGAAGTTGTGCTTGTAGTTGGCGGTGCAGAGTTACAAGCAGCAAGCAAAGCTGTTGAGACGGCAATAAGGAGAATTCTATTTAACTGTTTCCGAAAGGTATGAAGCATTATTGCCCTATAAAGTTAAAATGTATACTGTATACAGAACTAACTTGTATTTAAGGTGAGTAGAAAAGAAGTTTCTGTATAGATTAATACAAAGAAATATGCCCCTCAGATCAGTCTTAGATATTGCTTTAACATTAATAGCAAATCAAGAATGACTTAGCCATTCTTTGCTTTAAAAATCTTTACAGAGATCGATTTGTAATTCAAGAAAGTGTGACGATACTTTGGTGAATTTGTATGATTTGGAATAGCTGATACCAAAGTACAGGCACTGGTCATCTAAAACGTGATCGACGTATTTCCGCCTTTTTTATCGGCTTGAAATGGACGTTTCAGCACCTATCCCTCATTAGCTGACCAGTGCCAAAGTACAAAATGGCTATGCCATTTTGTACTTTCAAAACTCTTACAGGGTTTGTTTTTTAATTCACAGATGTGTAGCCACACTTCTGTGAATTGGCATAGACTAAAAAGCTAGAAAGCTGTACTGCCAGCCAAGCGGGCAGTACAGCTTTCTAGCTTTTTAGTATGATGGGCTACTTAAAATTACTGGCAATAGTTATACATCAAAACTTTAATGTAAAGTATTCAATACTAAAAGTTTGATATCAATTTTGATGAGGGTGTTTACTGATGACAGGTATATCGATAGATTTGAAAGCAAAATCCCCTCTTTATGTCGGTTTGTTATTTGGTGGACAATCAGGCGAACATGATGTGTCAATTACATCGGCAAAAGCGATCGCCTCAGCCCTCACTCAAAACTCTCGATACAAGGTTCAACCCTTTTACATTCAGCGTGATGGGACATGGCGCAGTCCAGATATATCACACAAGGTTCTAGGTGCTGGCAAAGGTTTACAAGATGCAGAACTATTAACCAATGCTGCTTTTTTCTTACCAACGGAAGTTCAACAAATTGATCTTTGGTTCCCTGTCTTGCATGGACCAAACGGGGAAGATGGAACAGTGCAGGGACTATTGCAATTGATGCACAAGCCTTATGTTGGTAATGGAGTTCTTGCTTCATCGGTGGGAATGGATAAGATAGCGATGAAGGCAATTTTTGCAAATGCAGGTTTGCCTCAGGTCAAGTATGTGGCTTTAAACCGTTGGCAGTGGCTTCAGGATGAGCAGGCTTGGAGTGAACATATTGAAGCTACTCTTGGTTATCCCTGCTTTGTGAAACCATCTAATCTTGGCTCATCGGTAGGAATTTCTAAAGTACGCGATCGCCAGCAGCTACAAGAGGCGATCGCTAGTGCCACTAGTTATGATCCACGCATTATCATTGAGCAAGGTGTGGCTGCCCGTGAAGTTGAATGCGCCGTTCTTGGCAATGAGCAACCCCAAGCTTCAGCGATCGGTGAGATTACATTCACGAGCGATTTCTACGACTATGAAACAAAGTACACCGCTGGCATGGCAGATCTGATTATTCCTAGCAAGTTGCCTGATAACGTAACTCAAGCGGTGCAGTCAATGGCGGTGAAAGCTTTTCAAACTGTGGCAGGTTCAGGTTTAGCTAGAGTTGATTTCTTTTATGTAGAAGCGACGGGAACAGTATTAATTAATGAAATTAATACCTTCCCTGGATTTACCTCACTAAGTATGTATCCAAAGTTGTGGGAATATTCGGGAATTCCCTTTACAGAACTATGCGATCGGCTTGTTGATCTGGCTCTTGAGAAGCATGTTTAGAACTTGGGGATTGAAAATTCAGTTAAGATCATTATGTAGCCCTTTTCAAGTAAGCGTGGTGCACAGGTTTGTTTTCCCGCCGAAGGTGGGGAAACAAACCTGTACTTCACTAGCCTGATAAAGGCTATAGTAAACATTGGTAGTCTGATTTAAAGGGATCTATGCAGTCTAAAGCCGTACAACCTATTGCGCCTATTGCTAAAGATGAATACAACGATAATTTAGTGGATCGCTTATTCATTCGGCTGTTTTCTCGCAAGATGGCAAAAGCTCTGGGCAAGGGAACTAAAATTGACGGCTATGATGGCTTTGTTGATTTGTCAAAGCAAATTATGCAAGGACGCAATGCTCAAGAACAGCAAGTGCTTGTAGCTCAAGTATTGCAATCCTTAGTACCAGCACCTGCACTCTGGTGCATTCGCACATTTTTTTCTCCGACAAGGATGGTATGTGTTCTAAATGCATGGTTTGCTGCCAAGTTATTTGAGTGGTTAGTCGGTCCCTGTGAGGTTACCGAAGCCGAGGTACAGCTTGCTGACGGTACGGTGCGATCGCAACCTTCGGCTGTGAATATTAAAAAATGTCGTTATCTGGTGGATAGTGGCTGTGTGGGTATGTGTGTCAATATGTGCAAAGTCCCAACTCAAACATTTTTCACTGAGAAGTTTGGTATTCCTCTCACCATGACTCCCAACTTTGAGGATTTAAGTTGCAAGATGGTTTTTGGACAAATTCCTCTCACTCCCGAAAATGACCCCGATTTTAATCAACCATGTTTAAAGCAACAATGCCCCACAGCAAGCTTTGCTAATGATGCATGTCCTAAGCTAAATTAACTTGAATTGATATAGCCATTCGCGCTGCGCGAAGCGCGGCGCAAATGGCACAAAATGACAAAAATCGCTCTGCGATTTTTGTCATTTTGTGAGCCTGTCGAATTGACGTGAGTTCGATATCACCATTTGCGGCGTGCTTAGCACGCTGCAAAAAATAAAATTTGTTTTTTACTTGTCAAGATTGCGCACTGTGCTATCATTAGATTCGCGAGTTAAGGGCTTGTAGCTCAGTGGACTAGAGCACGTGGCTACGGACCACGGTGTCGGGGGTTCGAATCCCTCCTGGCCCGTCCTAAAATAATAAAAAAGCAGCGCTAAGCGCTGCTTTTTTATGGAGTTTCTTGTTTGATTGTAAATTTGTTAGCGATCGCCTCATCGACATCTTCAGGGCTCACAATCCAATAACTAAAACGAAACTCATTGGGTCCACTCGGCCTACCTTTAAGACTAGTAGCTTGGATTTGTTGAGGCTTTAAAGTCATGCTAAAAGTGGCGATCGCCATCATCTCGTCAAAACTGAGATTAGAGTCCACATGCTTTTGCATAACATTAATCAGATCGGGAAGATGCAGCACCACCGCAGGATTAGCAATTTTTGCCTTCACAGCCTTCAAGACCATTTGTTGTCGCTTAATCCGTCCGATATCTCCATCTTCATCATTGCGAAATCTAGAAAACCCTTCAGCCTGTTCCCCGTTTAAAACCTGCACACCTGCATAAAGATCGATATTCAGCTTTTGCGTATTATCCTTGTACTTCATACGCTTTGGTACATTCACCTCAATACCACCTAGTGCATCTACTAAAGCTGATAGCCCAGAGGTATCCACACGAACATAGCGATCAATTTCAACACCATTAAGTTTCTCAGAAACAACTTCTTGCGCAAGTGAAGAGCCACCATAGACATTAGCTGCATTAATTTTGGTCACGCCATAGCCTGGAATTGGTACTTGCGTATCGCGAGGTATTGATAGCATATACATGGAGCGATCAATAGGATCGAGCCGAACCAGCAACATACTATCGCTACGACCATTAAAGGACTCAGGTGAGCCGGGAGGAGCATCAAGTACCCGATCAACCCCCATTACCAAAATCTGATAGGGTCTTTCTAACTTACGACCTAAGCCCTCCATCAAAACTTCTTCGGGTTTACGCCCTGTTAATAATCCGCCCCAGTCCAAAGCATTAATTGGGATAATCCGCCCTAAAAAAGCACCAATGCCTACCGAGACTAGTAGGGATAAAGTAAAACCAATTTTCGCAAAGGGGATGCGTCTAACTTTCGTAATGGTAGTTTGAGGCAAATCGATTTGCGTTGTTTCTAGTGAATTCGTAGGCAAATCAGCGCGATTGGTGGTATCGGCTGACCGAACTTTGGATGCAGTTATCGGTCTATTGCTCACACACCACTCCATAACTTCTATAATGCTCAACAAACAACATATACCGCAAGTCAACAACTCTATGCAAGCTGTAATTATTGCTGGTGGAAAAGGAACAAGGCTCAGACCCTTGACCTATGGCTGCCCTAAGCCAATGCTACCTCTGGTGGATCGCCCATTTTTAGAATGGATGATTAATCGTTGTCGTGAAGCTAGTGTGTGCGACATTTTGCTAAACGTGCAGTATCAAGCGCGACAAGTAATCGATTATTTTGGAGATGGCGATCGCTTTGGTGTAAAAATTCGATATGTCGAAGAGTCCACGCCACTAGACACCGCAGGTGCAATTAAGCTAGCAGAGCCATATTTCACAGGTGAGTCATTGATTGTATTCAATGCCGATATCCTTACCAATTTAGACTTGACAGCGCTCATAAAGTTCCATAAATCAACAGAGGCTGACGCAACTTTGACCTTGACAAGAGTTCCTGATATTACGCCTTTTGGCTTAGTAGAAATTAATCAGCAAAGTCAAGTCCAAGCTTTTCGGGAAAAACCGAATGCTGAGCAAGCGGTAGAATTTCTGGATCAAGGTATCGATACGATTAATGCTGGAACCTATGTTTTAGAACCAAAGATTTTTGACATCTATCCAATGGGTGAACCTCTAAGCTTTGAACGGAAAGTCTTCCCCAATGTTTTAGAGCGTGGTTTGAAGATGATGGGGTTTGTGTGGGATGGCTATTGGATGGATATGGGAACACCTGAGAAGTATTTCCAAGCTCAGATTGATGTATTGGAAGAAAAAGTCCCATTTGATTTTGGCGATCGCGCTGAGAAGCAAAGCAAGGGAGTTTGGATTGCGAAAACTGCTAAGATTGCTGAGGGAGCAGCTTTGAATGCACCTTGTTATGTAGGAGAAGATGCTTCCATTGGCAAAGATGCTCACATTCCATCACAGACTTTAATTGGCGCAAATTCTCTGGTTAATCGGGCGATCTCTTCTGGTATGTATGCCGCAGGTTCAATGCTAGTTTAAATAAAAAAGCCTCGCAAAGCGAGGCTTTTTTATCTGACAAAATGCGCTAGATGTATCTTGTTCGATTTAGTCGTTCCGTTTGAATGACTCTAGCCATTCGCGCAGTTGTTGAGAAGCAATATCTTTGCCACCCAATCCAAAGGCAACCGCGATCGCTACGGCAATTGCCCCAGTTAATAAGCCAAATGCTAAATCAACAATATTACTGGCAATACCCATTTGTTTGAGAGCCATTGCCGTAATTAACGCAACAATGGAAATCCTTGCCGCATGACCGAGGATTCTTGCTTGTCGGCCGCCAGTGCTAGTAATCAAGCTAAAAGCAAGATTGGCAAGATACAAGCCGATAGCAAAAATAACTACACCACTTAAAACTTGACCAGCCACTAACAATACCCCAAAGACAATACGGGTCAGCGCATTAATCTGTAAAACATCGGTAGCTGTAGCGATCGCCACTAGCATAATTGCTAGAAATACGATGATACCAACGATTTGTGAGGGTGTTTGCGTAGGAAGTGAAGCTATCGCGTTGTTATCTGCATCTTCAGTTGCATCTGCACTGCTTTGCGAAGTTGCGGCGATCGCTGGAAATCCCAACCATTGCAAAATATTATTAAAGCCCAAACCTGCGAGAATTCCAGAAACAATATCTCTTGCAAACTGACCAAAGAAATAGGCAACCGTGAGAATGGCACTAGCTACAAAAACTTGAGGTAAGAAGCGCAACACTTGATCAAGCATTGCTGTTGCTGGACGAGAAATTGAGCCAACTTCTAATGCTTCTAAAGTAGATATGGCTGTGGGGATCAGAATCAATACATAAATGAAGTTCCCAACTACTTGAGATAGGGTATATTCAGTTTGAGAAGTCCAACGCTGAAGGAAACGATCTGCGCCACTAGTAGCCAATAGATTGGTGACAATCCGTTTCACAGCTTGGGCAATCAACCAGCCAATAGCACCAATCATTAGAGCTTTGAGGATTTTGGGAAGAGCGCTCAAAATCTGATTGACGAGATTTTGTAAAGGCTGAAGTGCCTGAACTAAGCCAAGAGTATCTAGAACTAATGGCAGAAAGAGTAGCAGGATAAACCAATACAAAGCTGAGGATAGAGTCTCGCTAAGGGGCATTGCTTGTGCGGTTGAATCGCCAACACTCTCATTCACCTTCGTGTCAATCTGAGCCGATCTCAAAAAACGCCCAACAACAATTTTGCTAACAGTTGCTAAAACCCATGCAATACCTACCAGAATAGCTGCACCACCTAGCTTAGGTATAAATGCGGCAATTTGCGCCAGTAAACTATTTAAGGGAGTCGCAACTGCATCTAATCGGAGAAACTGGAAAAATCCTACTAAAGTAAATAGGATAATAATCCAAAAAACTGTAGTCCCTAACCATTTCTCAATCGGTAGACTACTGCTACGGGAACCTGTTAACCAATTCGCCAGCTTATTATCAATATTAGTCCGCTTCAGTAAACCTTCAGCCATAGAAGCGAAAAATATGGCAACTACCCAGCCACCAACTAAGATAGCGATCGCAAAGACAAGCTGAAATACGATTCCATCAAGTCGAAGTAAGTCTTCTATCGCAAAACTTTTTGTTGTCGTGGTTTGAGCCAAGACAACAGCCGTGAAATCACGCATACTGCACCTCAATATAAAAAACCAAGAAAATAATGCCAATTTATAAAAGTGAGACGATACTTTTATAAATTAAAAACAAGAATCATGTCAAAACACAAAATGGCTACGTCATTTTGTGCTTTCAAAACCCTGACAGAGTTTGGTTTTTAATTCACAGAAGTGTAGCCACACTTCTGTGAATTGGTATCAGTGATAGTTATAGCGGAACATAAAATGGCAAAGCCATTGTGTGTTCTGCTATAACTCCTAAACGTATATTAAATGGAGTTATATGCGTGAAATAAACAGTAATAGTTAAGATTTGCTTTGACAATCAATCTATTTGCCCTTCTTTTTACCTTTACTTGCAGTTAGTATTTCTGACTGAGCAATTTCAGCATCAAGAATGGTTTGTCCCGTAGCTGCCAGAAATACATCATCAAGGCTAGGTCGAGACTGAGACAGACTAAATACTTCAATATCAACTGCTGCCAAAATGTTTTGAATTTCGCTAATGGCATTAGCATCAGGAGTCACAAATAAGTTAACTGCATTACCTTGTGCCGAATTAATAGTTATGCTCTGCACAATTGGTAATTGCTGCAATATCTTTTTGGCATGTTCGGCTTCACGGCGATCAGCAAACTCGCGAATCCTGACTGTAATGCGATCGCCGCCAACCTTAGTTTTTAAATCATTAGTCGTGCCTTCAGCAATAATTTTGCCCTTATCGATAATCGCCACGCGATCGGCAAGGGCATCAATTTCTTCGAGGTAATGACTACTAATCAATACAGTCACACCTGAATCGCGGAGCTTGCGTAAAAACTCCCAAATTGCGATCCGACTCTGAATGTCTAAGCCTACAGTCGGCTCATCAAGAATGAGTACCGATGGTTGATGTAGTAAGCCTGCTGCCAAGTCTAAACGTTTTTTTAGACCGCCTGAATATGTTCCTGAGAGCTTATCAGCGTAAGGCTCTAATTGCAGTAAATCTAATACACTATCAATGCGATCGGCAATTTGTGTTGGGGGAATGTGATACAGCGCCGATTGAAAACGCAATAATTCTCGTCCTGTCAATACTTTATCTAGAGCTACCTCTTGAGCAACGTAGCCTAGGCGATTGCGGATTGCTCTTGCATCTGTTGCCCCAGCTACCTCAATTAAACCTGAATCGGGAGTAGTCAAAGTACAAAGACAACGCATGGTTGTAGTTTTGCCTGCCCCATTTGGCCCTAATAGACCATATATTTGACCCTGTGTAACATTTAGAGAAATTCCATCTACTGCAACAGTCTCGCCATAAGTTTTTCTGAGATTTTCAATTCGTACTGCCGATTGCATGGATGTATCTAAGTATTACGTTCTATTAAACGTATATTTTAACCGTGTCGTTCTTAAAACTGCAATAAAATCCCAGTCTCTAAGCAATCCTCATAGGGCTGGGGGGGCAAAGATTTTAAGTAACACCATTTTTTTAAGTCTACTAACAACAGACTTTTAAAACACTGATTTTGATAATGAGATTTTCTACCACTCCTTACAGCGCTTTGCGCTGACTTAAAAAACAGAAGAAATTTTGAAAGTGACGCGAAGCGTCACTTTCAAAATTTCTTCTGTATCCGTTAAGGTCTAAATAGGCTGTAGCAATCTTTATGTAGACAAAATCTATGCAGCTAGGTCTGATTAATAAATTGCTTCACAATATAGCGCTTTCAAACAAGTGAAGTGCAAGGGTGTAGGAAAACAAACACGTTCTTCACTAGACTGATAAACACTATATGACGAAATATATTGTTAAGTTAACTTTGCTTTTATTTTGAAAGTTTATGTATATAGAACTCTATCATTAATTATTAGGGGGATTGAAGAGATTATTTTCAATATATCTACAGACAAGTAAGTATATTTACTAAATTTATTCTTGGGGTAAAAAGAAGATTATGCTAACAATGAATCGCACCCTAGATGAAAAAATTGCGAATATTGATCATGTTTATTTAAACGATAGTGATTTGGTCAATTTAGAGCGTTTTGCTAATGGCTTTTCAGTGCGTGTCAAGACCTATAACCTCTTGCGCGATCGCGCTGATGAGATTACGATGCAATCACTCAAACTCTTGGCTCAGCAGTATCCTGAATTAGTTCAAAAACAGTTGCAACGATGCAAATATGACAGGGAGCATCTCAGTTAAGCACTGAGTATAAATGCTTATAAGTGTAGAGATGAGATAATAGAACAAAATCCCCGCGCGAAGCCAATGACACCCGAAGACCAACAAAAGTTAGAAGAATACTGCCAAGGAATTGCCGCAATAC
>JBJTVM010000190.1:0-4703 GCA_046081205.1 Pseudanabaena sp.
AATTTTAAATTTGAGTAGTTCTACTGTTCTCACTCCCATCGGTACTGTGAATATTAATGCAGTTGGATTTAACGGTAATTTAACAAATACAAGTCTATCTATTACCAATATATTAATTGCATCAGTTCCTAATCCTTTTACAATACCTGGTAAAATGCCATTAGCTGTTGATTGGCTTTACACAGCAATTAATGGTTCTAACCAGTTTCAGTTTGTTGGAACTACTAATGGAACTAGTCCCAATGGTACATTCACAAACGCCCCTACTACAATCAATTTCAGTGCTGCTATAACATCGTCAACAGCAGTTGCTGGTATTTTCGCTGCCCCAGTTTCAAGTGGCTCGATCACGCTTCCCGCACCACCACCACCTGTAGTACCAACTTGCACTGACTGCTTGATTGTCCGTCCTGACATCCTCATTTCCAATTCAACATTTCCATCTCCAGATTCACAAGAGCCTGAGTATCGTCAGGAATATAAAAATGATTTTTCTACCTCATCTTTTAGCGGTGGACGCATTCTCGCTCTAGAAGATAAATAGGCGCAAGACGAAATTTCTATCTTCTTGATTAGTCGTACAAGTAATGCTCACTTGTACGGCTTTTTATTAACAATGTCTGTTTAAAGCGTGGCAAAACTATCAACAGGCGATCTTATCAAGGCAAAATTAAAAAGGAAAAAAGATGATGATATTTATCGCGATTTAGCTGAAGTATAATAAATTCAAGTGTTTAGCTGTCCAAAAGCATGGCACAAAAAACCTTTCCAGAATCTAAAATTAACCTCGTCAAGCGATCGCCCGATCTCAACACAGCACTAAGCCAAAACTGGATCAACAAACCTTGTAAAAGCGAGTAAACAATTATGGAATCGAAAGATCGAATTACAACAGATCCATCTATCTGTCATGGTAGAGCCTGTATCAAAGGAACGAGAATCATGGTGTCAGTGATTCTCGACAATCTCGCTGCCAGAGTCAGCCAAGCAGAAATCTTGCAAAGTTACCCTACCCTCACACCTGAAGATATTTTTGCCGCCATTAGCTATGCTGCCGAATTAGCCCGTGAGCAAATCGTCTTACTTCCATTACCAGCAAGCGCATGAAATTTAAGATTGACGAAAATCTGCCCATAGAATTTGCTGATTTGCTACAAAATGAAGGCTATGACGCATCGACCATTTATTCTGAGTCCTTAAAAGGAGCAAAAGATCCGACTGTCATCGCTGTATGTCAGCAAGAACAACGAGTTCTAATTACTCTAGACTTAGACTTTGCCGATATTTATCGATATCCACCACAAGACTATGTAGGAATTATTGTCCTGAGAGTTTACAGACAAGACAAACTATACTTGATGTCATTCTTTCAGAAATTAATCCCAGCAATAAGTCAACATCCGTTAAAAGGACATTTATGGATCGCAGAAGAAGGAAAACTTAGAATTAGATAAACTTAGAAAAGCGATCGCGTTCTTTGTCAATTCGAGATTGAATATCTAGAAAAATATTTTTCACTTCTTCCAAATCAGAATCTAACAGCACTGGAGGCTTGAGTGGTTTTAATACTTCCGTAATAGTAACTGGGTATTTTCTAAGTAGTTGGGTAATATCTGACTCGTATAATGTTGCGCGATCAAACTGTTCTTTATGATATAAAGAAGGCAGAGCATAGAGTTTAAGGATAATTAAGCCCTTAGGAGATGCGATCGCAATATCCGTAGCGTCTGCATAGGAAGTTCTAGAACCGCAATACTGCAACACATATTTAAATACTTTATTTTTAGTCAATAACAAATCAATTTGAATATTCTCAAACTTAGCGCGACAAAAATCTTGATCTTTACTAATTACTTCTAGTCCATCTATTCTAAAAATTTGCCCTTCATCAAACACAAGATCGATATCTTCCGTATTGCGTCCATCAATATAGTTATAGTTCAGCATCGCAATACCACCCACTAAAAGATAATTATTAATCTTCTGTAATTTAATTGCCTCAAATAAGCGGCTAACGCTGTCTGAATCAGGTAAACCCTGGAAATTTGCTTGATTATTCAATGATACTTCTCTCCAGTTCTTGATATCAAAAACAGAGGCATTTCTAAGAATTGTACTAATTGTTTGATTTTGCATGGAGGGTAGTTATATTTCTCAGGCTTGAAAATCGCTATAATACCAATTCACAAAAGAGTGGTAACACTTTTGTGAATTGAAAACCAAACCCATCAAGGATTTTAAAAACACAAAATAGTTACGCCATTTTGTGTTTTGGTATATAGCCTTTATCAGGCTAGTGAAGTGTAGGTTTGTTTCCCTGCAGAAAGCGGTAAATAAACCTATGTACCTCGATTGCTTAAAAAGCGCTATAAATACATCTTATAGTGATCGCCAATTTGTACAATGAAGTAGGTCTTCACAGAAAATAACTGCTATGCTCACCCGCTACCTGAAATTGCCTTTGCTAATTGCTTTGAGTTTGCTAGCAACGATCGCCTCTATCATCTTCAGCGTATCCCATGCCGATGCCTTGCAAGCAATGCTTAAACCCAATGCACCCAAACTTGGCGATACAGTATCAGTTTGGATTGCGACTGATAAGCAAGCACGCACGCCGCCAACAGTATCGGTAAATAGCCAACAATATCCCGCCTTCCCCATGACTAAAAATCGTTGGCGAGCATTTATTCCTACGACTCCACTGGATAAGGCTGGGCTAAGACAAGTGATAGTTAAGGCTGATGGTTTACAACAAACCCTGCCAATGAAACTAGGCGATCGCAAGTTCCCGACTCAAAGTATTTGGATTAATGATTCGGGTAGTGGAGCAGAACCTACAGATTATGAATGGGACAAAGTTTCCGCTTTTAAAAAATTAGTGACACCTCAGAAATTCTGGAATGGAGCATTCCTCAGACCGAATGAAGGTGAAATTACGGCAGGATTTGGGATTCAACGCTATTACAATGGCGTATTTGCTAATGACTATTACCATCGTGGTGTGGACTATGCAGGAGGCACTGGTTCCCCTGTAATAGCTCCAGCGTCTGGATATATCCGTTTAGTAGGCACTGTATCTCAGGGCTTTATTTTGCACGGGAATACGATTGGCTTAGATCATGGTCAAGGCGTAGCCAGTATCTTTTTGCATCTCAGTAAAATCTATGTGAAAGAAGGAGATTTTGTGAAGGCGGGTCAAGTAATTGGCGCAGTCGGAGCGACGGGAGCAGTCACTGGCCCCCATTTACATTGGGGGCTATATGTCAATGGAGCATCGATCGATCCTGTTGCTTGGCGATATGAAGGTGTCGAATAGCTGTCCTGATAAGCTTATAAAAGAAAGTGCTTTGCACTTTCTTTTATAAGCTAGTTGGCGATCGCTATGACAATTAACCCTGAACAATTATTAGAACTTGCGCTCAAATCGGGAACTGAAGCAGCCGAGGTATATACTTCAGTCTCAGTTTCTCGACCCGTATTTTTTGAGGCAAATCGGCTGAAGCAGCTAGAGAGCATTGACTCAGAGGGGGTGGGCTTACGCATTTGGAAAGATGGCAGGGTGGGCTTAGCGATCGCCTATGGAGCCGTAGAGCCTGAAGATTTGGTACAGCAAGCGATCGCCTTAAGTGCTTTGAATGAACCTGAAGAGATCCTATTGCGCGAATCAACAGTTGCTGAGTATCCCAAACTATATGGACAGGAAGTCACTGTTGAGCAGATGGTGGATTGGGGGAAACAGGCGATCGCTCAGGTTCTCGATCATTATCCTGAGGCTGTGTGTGGAGCTGATTGGGATTGTGGGCAGGAAACGTTACGCATCCTCAATAGCAAAGGTTTAGACTGTGGCTATACAGACATTACCGTAGATGGCTCTCTAAGTGCAGAGTTAACGCGGGGAGATGACTTTCTCAATGTTTGGTATGGTCAATCAGAGCGCGGTAATTTACCACCTGAGGCGATCGCCAAAAAAGTTTTGCAATATCTCGATTGGGCGAAGAAAAATGCTCCTGCTCCATCGGGGAAATCGCCTGTGATCTTTACGGGCAAAGCAGCGGATTTGCTATGGGGGGTAGTGGCGATCGCTATGAGTGGGCGACAGGTGCAGCAAAATGCGACACCTTGGCTAGACAAAACTGGACAGCCTGTAATTTCTGATATTTTCACGGTTACTCAACATCCAAATTTTGGCGTTTATAGTTCTCCCTTTGATGACGAAGGTACACCCGCACAGGAAATCACTTGGATTGAACGCGGGATTTTGCAAGGGTTTTATGGAGATATACGTACTTGTAAGGAATTGGGAATTAAGGCGACAGGTAATGGCTTTCGCGGAGATTTAGGCAACTATCCTAGTCCTGGTTTATTTAATTTGGCGATCGCGGCGAGTCAAACGATCCAAGGCGATATTTTGGAACTCGCGGCAACCTTAAAAAATGGCTTAATTGTCGATCAGGTCTTAGGTGACGATCTGGATCTGTCGGGGGATTTTTCGATCAATGTGGATTTGGGCTACCGAGTTAAAAATGGCAAAATTATCGGACGGGTCAAGGATACGATGCTATCAGGAAATGTTTACACTGCGCTTAATCATGTTGTAGCGGTGGGCAGCGATCGACAATGGCACGGCTCGCTATATGTACCTGCGATGATCGTTGAAGGGCTATCAATTACATCTCGATAAGTCATAACATAAAAGTGGCGAC
>JBJTVM010000191.1:0-6702 GCA_046081205.1 Pseudanabaena sp.
TAGAACTTACGCATTGACAAAAGAGAAGAGATATGAATTGAAATAGATAACGATAGTTTTAGTAAAAAGTGAGACAAATAACCAAACCGTCAACTGCCAAATGTGATCTGCACAAGTACATATTGTTTTTGTTGTCAGAACCAAAACAGGTAAGTTGTGTGAGGTTAGGAGAAATCCTGCAAGAAGTGTCTCATGATAGTGTGAACCGATTTTTGTTGCGGGAAAACTATACAGGAGCAGACCTATACAAAAGTGTCGAACCAAAGCTCAAGAAAGCAGGAGGAGTGCTGAGTGTCGATGATACAGTACTGGATAAACCCTACAGCAATCCCAGCAAAGCAGAGCTAATAGGCTATTTCTGGTCAGGGAAACACAAGAAACCTGTGAAAGGGATAAATCTAATCACCCTTTACTATACAGATGTTGATGGTCGAGCATTTCCAGTGAATTATCGTATTTATAACAAACAAGAGGGTAAAACGAAAAATGAATATTTTCGAGAGATGATCGCAGAAGTAATGGCATGGGGATTGAAACCAGCATTTGTCACAGGAGATAGTTGGTATGCCAGTACGGAGAATCTTGAGTACATCAAACACTATGAACTTGGGTTTCTGTTCGGCATTGAAAAAAATCGTCTAGTCTCCTTGACCTCGGAGCCAGTTGCATATTCTCAGGTATCAAGTTGCGAAATTCCCTATACTGGAATAGAGATGCATCTTAAGGGGTTTGGTGTAGTCAAGGTGTTTAGGACGGTTTTCAAAAACGAGTTCCGTTACTACATCATCTACCGTCCAGCCCCTGACAAGATGGCTGCGATTACTCGTGATGAGTTTATTGACATTCATGATTTGCATTGGCAAATTGAGTGTTTTCATCGGGTTATTAAACAAGTTACCAATATTGAACGTTTCCACGTCAGGCAGACTGTGGGGATTTCCAATCATATCTTTGCATCCATTTCGGCATTTGTGTTTTTGCAGTTGCACTGTATTAAAGATTTGATTACTAATTGCTACACACTTAGGCGTAATTTGTTTAATGATGTCATTCGTTCTTTTATTATAGAAAACCTAGATAATTGTCATGATTCTCTGCCCACACATCTTGCTCATTTTGTCAATGCGTAAGTTCTAGAAAATTTTTGCTTCGCAAAAATTTTCTTGTTTAGGGAACACTCCAGACATGAATATTACAGTCTTCGCCGCCACTGATTAGAGTCTGCTCATCTTGACTGAGGGCAATCGCATTGATCAGATTGATATGCCCATTCAGGACTTGAATTGGTTCACCTGTTTCTAAATTCCACACGCGGATTTCTTTGTAGCTAGCGCTAATTAACGTTTTACCATCACGACTAATCACCAGCGACTTGACCCAACCCCAATGACCTTCTAGGGTGCGAATCGCTTTACCTGTTTGCAAATCCCAGACCTTGATGCGAGTGTCGAGACTGCCACTGACAAGGGTGCGTCCATCAGGACTAATCGCAAAGGAGAGAACTCGCGCTGAATGTCCGATAAATTCCCAGCGTTGTTTGCCCGAAATTAAATCCCATACCCGAATAGTGGTATCCCAACTGCAACTAGCGATCGCTTTGCCATCGGGACTAAGAGCAACGGAATCGACAAGACTGGTGTGACCTCTTAGGGTACGAATTTCTGTCCCCGTTCTGATATCCCAAAGTTTGATCGTGGTATCTTGACTGCCTGTAACTAACGTTTTGCCATCGGGCGTAATGGCTACTGAGTTGACATAGCCGATATGTCCTGTCAATGTCAGCAGTTCCTTTCCCGATCGCGCATCCCAGAGTTTGATCGTTTTATCACGACTACCACTGACTAGTATGCGACCATTCGCACTAAGGGCTATGGACGTAACAATATGATTGTGTCCGCAAATTGTGCCAATTTGCCGACGTTGAGTGCGATCTTTTCCTAAATCCCAAACCTTGATTGTGAAGTCTGCGCCAGCACTATATAAAATCCTGCCATTGGCTGACAAAGCAAGCGTAGCGATCGCCTCGGCATGACCTTGCAAAGTATCAACAATATCAAATAGATGATATTGACTATAGTTAGCTAAAGCCTGACGAATATGTGATTCGGGTCTGCGCCACAGCAATAACAGAGCTGTGCGCTGTACCTTGAGAGATTCATCTCCTAGACCCCGTAAAATCAATTCCAAACCTGTTGTGCCATAGTTGAGGGCTTCTCGCAGGGCAGCAATTCTTGGCGCGATCGCAGGGCTACTTAATCTTCTTTTCACCCCTTCTAAGCCACCTAATACTACAGCACCGAGAGGCGGTGGTAATTGACCGCCGAGAACTGCATCCTGTGAGGTTGGCTTCAGCTTCGTAATCATTCCCTTACTGGATGCTTACCTATAATTCTGTCTTATAATTCCGTAAAAGTGACAGCACAGGTGTTTGTGCCTTCGCCCATGCCTTTGTGATAGAAAGTCAATTTGTAATTTGGAAATTTTTTGGATTTCTGCACCATGTCAGAGGCGACGAGTAACAAATGGCGATCACTTGCTGGCAAATGCAACAATCCGCGCTTAATGCCATTTTTGATACCATCTTCGAGGGTATTAGTCAGCCTTGCGATTACCTTATCTAGCTCAACGCGATCGATAATAATTTCTTCTTCAGGTTGGCTTTCTATTGCGGCAATATCTACGTCAGACATGATGGAATATTTTTTAACTGGTTATTTGGAATGAGCGATGCTTTGCATCGCTCATCTGGTAACTAGGCTACTGATTTTGCTAAAGCTTCTTCTAAAGAATGCTCAATCTCAGAAAGTTGATATTCACCATAAACTTCACAGGAGTTATTCGGGCTTTCAATCAACTTAATACTGTGTAACTTTGCGCCAATTTCACGAATTGGTTGCGTTAGCACTTTTTGAATGTAGACTGCAATATTTTCAGCAGTTGGCACAACTTCCGCAAAGTAAGGAATGTCTTTGTTTAGGAATGAGTGATCCATTGGCTCAAGTACATATTGTTCTAAAGCTTTTTGAAAATCACTTAGATCGACAATCATGCCAGTGCGCGGATCGATTTCGCCAGCAATGGAGACTTCTAGATGGTAGTTATGCCCATGCCCATGTACACGAGCGCATTTGCCATAAATTACGGTATTTTCTTCGAGAGAGAGCGTATGTAAAGCGAGTCGATGAGCCGCAGAGAAGTGAGTGCTAATCGTTAAATTTACTTGCATGTCATTACCTTGATAATCAGCCCAGAGTTCAGGATGTTCGTATAAGCGGATATTTACCAGTGGTAGGTGCGGCGCTAAACGCTGCCAGATCACACGGGCAATATTTTCAGTGGTAGGGAGAGTTTGCTGGAACTCATCCCATGCTTGGTTGAGATAGGAAAAATTTAATTGAGTCGTCACTTCACGGGAGATCGTATGTTTGACATCTGAGAGGTTAAGTACCATGCCAGTGTTGTCAATTTCGCCTTGCATTCCAACATACAAAACGTAGTTATGACCGTGGGGAGGAAAGTTTGCACATAAGCCAAATCTGGCTTGATTTTCCTCGTCTGGAATTTCAGGCAGCCAGTAACGATGACTAGCAGAAAATTCGGCTCGGCGATTAATTACACATTTAGCCATCAGGAGTTAGCCATTAAAAACAAGGCTTAGTGAATTGTAAACTTCTCTTAATACATTAACATTTTCAGCGATCGCATCGTGACTAAGTATGTTTCCGGCATGGATCGTGATAACCCAACAAGTAGGAGGCGGCGAGGATGGTGAAGCCTTGGCAGAGACTTCTGTTCATGCTGATGCGATTATTGCAACGGTAGCAGTATTACGCAATTATTTAGCCGAAAAATTTGCAGAGCGATCGCCTATTGTCCTTGCCGATCAGTTTCTATATATTCTGTAGATACTAGTTTGAGCATTTGCGCCACTGTTGTCAAACTCATCACGAAAATCTCGATCTGCAAATGCTAAGTCCTCTTCACTTTCTTTTGCTTTTACTTAACCTGAATCTCAGATAGATCGCGCTATTATTAACGTGAGTTCAACTAACAATAGAAAAACATTATGGACTTATGGAGTTTTCTAATTGGTGCAGGTGTCTTCTTTGGTTTAGGAAGTTCATCTTTTAAAATTGTCAATCAAGGCGAAGAAGCACTAGTCGCCTCCTTTGGTAAATATAAACGCAAACTACCTGCTGGCCCCCACTTTATCCTGCCCTTTATTGACACTGTTAGCTATAAAGGATCGATCAAAGAGCAGGTACTAGATATTCCACCGCAACAATGTATTACTCGAGATAACGTATCGATTACCGCCGATGCAGTGGTCTACTGGCGTGTAGTTGACATGGAGAAAGCCTTCTATCGCGTGGAAAATTTACGTCAAGCGATGGCAAATATCGTCTTAACTCAGATTCGTGCCGAATTAGGTAGTTTAGAACTTGACGAAACTTTCACGGCAAGAAACAAAATTAATGAAGTTCTGTTACGTGATTTAGATGATGCCACCGATCCTTGGGGTGTGAAAGTAACAAGGGTGGAATTGCGTGACATCTTACCTGCTAAAGCTGTGCAGGAAGCGATGGAAATGCAAATGACCGCAGAGCGCAGAAAGAGAGCTGCCATTCTGAACTCAGAAGGTGAGCGCGAAGCTGCTATTAACCAAGCGAAGGGTTTAGCTGAGTCGCAGCTATTGAATGCCGAAGCTTCACAAAAGTCTGCCATTTTAGAAGCTGAGGGGCAGAAGCAATCACGGATTTTGCGTGCTGAGGCGGAACGCCAAGAGCAAGTACTTAAAGCGCAAGGTACATCTCAGGCGATGCAAGTACTATTGCAGTCTATGAAGGGCAACCCTCAATCGCAGGAAGCACTGCAATTTTTGCTAGCTCAGAGCTATATCTCAATGGGTACGACCATTGGCTCAAGTGGTAGTAGCAAAGTTATGTTTATGGACCCACGATCGCTGCCTTCGACTCTAGAAGGACTTAAATCAATCGTTGATACCCCAGAGGCAGGGGATTGGACTAAATAAAAAAAGGCTCGCATTGCGAGCCTTTTTTATACCGATGGACTTATAGGAATGCGCTTAAGCATGTGATATTTGCATCCTGCGGCAAGAATATGCACACGCAAGTTATGAATTGTTAATGGAGCCATACCACTAACCCATAGTTGATTGCTATAGGAAACTTCGCCTGGATCGACTACGGTGACAGTACCACGTCCCATAACACGCATAGTATTGTTTGGCTCAAAAATAGCCACAGTATCTTCATCAATACCAATGCCAATTTTGTCAGGATGAGCAGCGATCGCCGTCATCAGTCGCGCCATCCGATTACGATTGTGAAAGTGTTGATCGACAATGATTTCAGGCAGGATATTTAAGCCAGTACTCATATTAACCAGTTCCTTATGCGGAGACTCACCACTACTGCCTCCAGAAATCATGTGATAACCCATAGCGGCTGCGCCTGCACTCGTACCAGCTAAAACTAGACGCTTTTCATCAATCCGCTTAGCGATCGTAATCGCGAATGGGGTATCGGCAATCAAACCACAAAGACGCAGTTGGTCGCCACCAGTCATAAATACGCCTGTAAATCGATCTACTAAAGATTCTGCTTCAGGATAATCACCACGAGGACGCTCACGAATATCTAATACCTCTACTGCACTTGCGCCTAGTTCAGTAAAAATATCGTGATAAATTCGCCCAATAATGTCAGGTTCTCTTGAGGCGCATGGAATTATAGCAATGCGAGCTTGGGAGCCACCAGAATTTTCTACAAAGGCTTTGAGAATTTTGCGGTCTTGGACTTTATCCTCTCCACCACCAATTACCATTACCGCCGACTTAATAATTTGAGTCATGCCCCTATCTATTGCCACATCTTCATCTAAATTCAGCATATTAGCAGATTGGTCAACAAATTTTTTCAGGCGGTTGACGAGGTTCACGCCCCGACTCAGTTTTTGCTCTTGCTGACTCGCCAAAGGTTTGAATTACCTCCATTGATGCTTATATGGCTAGCAATAGCTAAACCTAGCTTGATTGTATAACTTTTGTGCTGTTAAAGACTAGTATTTCATCAAATAACAACAAAATAAGGCAGGCAAAGCACCAACCTTATTTTGTTGTTACTCAATCATTTTGCCAACACTCACGGCTAACTAAGTCACAAATGCGATCGCGTAACATGTATTGATGATCTTCTAATTCTCGTTCGATCTGACACCATTCGCGATCGCGAAAGAATCGACAAAGAGTATGAATTGGTTGACTACGTGTAAGTCTTCCACTTTCGAGCAAATGTCTTGCTTCGTCTTGAATAGCGCCGATGGAATAGTAAAGTGATTGCAACATAACCAAACTCTCTGTATTAGGTTTTTGCTAAATACTTGGCTTAATAAATTCAGTGATTTACCCAAGGACTTGAACTTATTTAAGCCGAAATTTATCTAAAGATAATTAATACTAGTTCACAAAAGTGTGGCTACACTCTTGTGAGTTAAAAGCCAAACCCTGTAAGGGTTTTGAAAGCACAAAATGGCTACGCAATTTTGTGCTTTTGGTATAAAGTCTGTAATGCAGAATACAGCCTTTAATTATCTTCGCATGGAGTCTTTACTACTACATAAAAGTAAATGAAACTCAAAGTAAAAAAATATTTTTTAACCCCAAAGAGACAAGGCGGCGCA
>JBJTVM010000192.1:0-4636 GCA_046081205.1 Pseudanabaena sp.
TCGCGATCGCCTTGCACTTGCAGCAAAGGTTGAATTTGCAAAGATTCTTCTGTATCAATTAATTTGGTCACTCCCATATGAATCTCATAGGTCATCCATTTATCCATAGATGACGACCTTTGCCAAATCGCTTGCACCTGCCGCACCTGCTTGGTTGCCATAAATTCGGTACTAATTGGTAATAGTCCCAAGCCTTCTACTTCCCCTGATAAACCAGCCACACCTGTGCGATCGCATAGATATTTCCCTAACATCTGATAACCACCACAGATACCAGCGATCGGCACACCGCGACGATGTGCTGAGAGAATTGCATCGGCTAATCCCGTAGTACGCAACCATTGCAAATCGCTAAGGGTGTTTTTACTACCAGGAAGAATAATTATCTTCGCATTATCCAGATCGGCGACTGTCTGCACCCAAACGGTTTCTATTCCTAAATCCAATTGCCAAGGCTGACTATCTTGAGAATTCGACAAATGAGGAAATCTAATCCATGCAATCTTTGCACCCTGTCCTTTCGCTTCTGCCTCGCTACATAGACTATCCTCGCTCTCAGGTTGCAAGTCTGAAGCGTAGGGAAGAACTCCTAAATAGGGAAGATTTGGCATGTGTTTATGAAAATGCTTTTCAGCGTCGCTAAACAACCTTAAATCACCGCGAAATTTATTAACAATAAAGCCTAATCCTAAATCCTTTGCAGTTTCGGGTAAAAGCTGATTTGTGCCAATTATCTGAGCAAATACACCTCCCTTCTCAATATCACCCACCAGAATCCAACGTCCTTGCAAGTGAATGATCGGGCGTAAATTTACGAGATCACGATGCATGAGATTTAGTTCTACGGGACTGCCAGCACCTTCTAGTAACAGAACATCACAGCGATCTCGCCAAAACTCAAGGGTGTCACATACAGTCTCCCAGAGCGTTTCGATATGTTGGTAGTAATCAATTGCCGCAATATGTTGACGGGCTTCCCCTAATAAGAC
This sequence comes from Pseudanabaena sp., assembly GCA_046081205.1. GTDB lineage: Bacteria > Cyanobacteriota > Cyanobacteriia > Pseudanabaenales > Pseudanabaenaceae > Pseudanabaena. The sequence continues at coordinate 990 of JBJTVM010000192.1, forward strand.
TAACTGCGAAGTTCCATTGCCCGATGGCTTTAAGAGAATGGGATTCATTTCTACGATTGGACGCATCCCACAGGCGATCGCTTGCACTGCTTGCGCCCGCCCTATTTCTCCCCCTTCTAAGGTCACATAGGAATTATTCGACATATTTTGCGCTTTAAATGGAGCAACTTTTACTCCATTACGTCTGAGCCATGCACCTAATGCAGTAACCATCCAGCTTTTGCCAGCATTAGACGAAGTTCCCAAAACAGATATGGCTTTCATGATGTCAATACGATAAGTTAGGATAGGCGGCACTTCGTGCTGTCTATCCTAACTTATCATCGAATTCCAGTGCTAGAGCTATCTCCCAGCTTTCTGATTTTAATCTTAGCGGCAAGTCTTGATCGCCTGATCGGTGATCCTGTTAACTGGTTGCATCCAGTACAGGTAATAGGATGGGCAATCTCGCAGTTTACTAATTTAGTACTGTTCAAAGATCCTACTTACCCAACTCCTATGCCCCGCTTTGTGCCCCTAGTCATGAAAATGTTAGGCATGATTTTAGGAATTAGTTTGATTTTAGGAAGTGGCTTAATTGCTTGGCTGATGGTAATTGTCGCAGCACAAGTCCATCCTTTTTTGGCGATCGCCGTTTCTAGCATTTTACTAGCCGCTTGTTTTGCGGGGAGGAGTCTTCGTGATGCTGCCGAGTCAGTATTGGCAGTCTTGCAAACAGGGAATCTTGAAAATGCTCGCCAAGAATTAAGTCGTTATGTGGGGCGTGACACAGCAGATTTAACAGAAGTAGAAATCTTAAGGGCTGTGCTGGAAACTGTGACCGAAAATGCGATCGATGCTGTTACTTCACCATTGTTTTATGCCTTGATTGGTTCGGCACTGTTTGATTATGGTGGTGTTGCCCTTGCGATCGCTTACAAAGCGTCAAGTACCCTTGATTCAATGGTTGGCTATCGGGAAGCTCCCTATACCGATCTGGGTTGGTTCAGTGCCAAAACTGATGATGTGCTGACTTGGTTGCCCTGCCGATTAACTGTCATCACTTTAGCGTTAATCTCAGGTCAACCAATTCATGTTTGGCAGATCTGCCAACGCGATGCTAAGCAAGACCCCAGCCCTAATTCAGGATGGAGCGAATGTGTCTATGCGGCGATCTTGCAAGTGCAGCTAGGTGGCGAAAATCGCTATCGTGGACTTGTCAAACAAAAGCCTCTATTGGGAGATGCAATAGAGGCGATCGCCGCACCTAAGATTGCACAGGCTCTCAAACTAACTAGTATCTGTTTCCTAATTTGGCTGGTTGGTGGGGGACTTGCCCTACAAACTATTTACTGATTTGGCGACACTCATCACCAGAAATTGATTTAGCACTACCATCTGGTAAAACCTTCACACAAGTAATATCTGTTTTTGGTGCAAAGAACGTGTAGGCAATAACTCCTGAAAGTAAGATCAAAGAAGCAGGAATTAGTACATTTAAAGATAGCCACTTGGGGTGTAGTTTCTTTTTAATGCTAGCTAGTTTTTTCTGAACTGACAAAACATGAGGATGTTTATCTTCAAGCGATCTCTTATAGATTTTGATCGCCTGTTCATAAAGACTTTTGACCTCCTGATAACGCTTTTGAGCGTAGTACATAGCCGCTAAATCTACTAAACTAGCCGCAACTTCTGGATGCTCTGCACCTAACACCTTCTTTTTAATTTCTAGTGCTTGCAAAAATAATGATTCTGCTTTCTGGTAAAAGGCTTGAGAATTATAGATTGCAGCTAAATCTAACATTGCTGAGGCAACATCAGGATGCTCTTCACCTAATGCTTGCTTACGAATAGCAATCGCTTCTAGAAATAATTTTTCAGTTTTATCAAAGAGATTTTGTGAATAACTTAGAACTGCTAAATCGATTAAATTGTTAGCAATATGAGGATGAAATTCGCCATACAAATGTTGATTGACAATTAAAATTTGCTCAAGATATTTTTCAGCCTCATTGTATTTACCAGACTTGCGATCTTTTTGAGCTAGATCGTATAAACATTCCAAAAAGATGCCAATCCTACCATTTGCATAAGGAGGATCAGGCACAATTCGATAAGTAGCAATAGTATTGCTACTAAAGACTATTTCATCTCCATGCATTAATATCCAAGATTCACGCATTTCACCATTGATCAGTAACCCGTTGGTACTTTTTCCTTTTTCAGGTGTGCCGTCACTTAGTCGAAATATTTGTAATAGCGGCTCTGATACAGCTATTCCTGTTAAAGTTGCGTGTTCACGCGATACTGATTGCGATCGCAACACGATTTCATTTTCTGGAGATCGTCCAAGGATATAGCTCTTGCCACCTAGTAAGATTTGTTGCTTTCCTTCTGGATCTTTCAAAATTAGATAATGCTCGAATTGACTGCCTTCAACTACGGTTGCATCTTGTGGAATGATGGATCTGTTAGTCATAGTAAGAGGGGCGATAGCTAATTACGAAGAGCGCAATAGTCAGAATACTAAGGTAATTAATAATTATGACATTGATTAAAACTAACCTACCCACATCAAGCTTGAAATAAGCAATAATGAGCTATTTGGCTGAAACAATCAAGAGATAGCTAGGACAGAACAAAACCCAAATAAATAAAAGCGGCGCTTTTATTTATTTGGGTTTTATGCCATAAGCAAAATTTATACCAATTCATAAAAGTTTGGCGACATTTCCGTGAATTAAAAATCAAACCCTGTAAGGGTTTTCAAAGTACAAAATGGCTACGCCATTTTGTACTTTGGTATTACATTGCTATGCTTTAAAAATTTTGGGTTTTATGCACTCTTAAAAAAGCGAATAATTTCGCGGACATGCTCCAAAAATTGACTGTCAGTACTAAGTTGAGCGATCGCCTGTCGAGATTCTCGGACTAGGCGCTCATGATCGCGATCGTTAGTAGCGCGTAAATCTTCAAGATTTGCACCTAATCGTGATAAATCTTTGCGTGTTTCTTCAGAAAACTGTGCATATTTGGCTACCCATGAATAGGGATTTTCGCTGCTGAGTTGCTCGTTAAGCTGCTCGTTAATTTGCCGTACTGACTCTTCCAAATTGGCAAACCTCTGGCGCAACTCCATCACATCTTCACGAGGATAATCAATTTGCTGGGAAATCGATCGCAGTCGTTGCGATATATACTCATAGGCGCTAATGGCAGGTCGCAATATGGTCAGCAAAAGGGCGGCGATCGCTCCCACATAACCAACAGTACCAACACCACTCGATGCTAAAGCATAGAGAGAGATCGCTGAAACTACATGTAATCCTAGTGCTAATCCTAGGGATTTTTGAGCCAGCGATTTGACATAAGGTAATTGGTTATCATCGACATTAATACCTTTTTCCTTAGAAATTGCCGCTTGATTAAGTACTGCCTTAGACTGAAAATAAACATTCCAAGGCACAGTGACGATGATAATCAACCACACAAAAATGCTTGCACCGATTACCCAATCAATGAAATTACCGAATGGCAAATTTAACCATTGAGTTAGCCCAAATCCTGCCAGAAATATCAAGATTAAAGCACCAAGCCAACCAATAAAATTACCCATAGGATTTCTGCATATAGCTATAGAAAGACTTTTAAAATCTGCACGAAGTGCA
>JBJTVM010000193.1:0-2011 GCA_046081205.1 Pseudanabaena sp.
AAAGATTTGCGTCCAAATGGTATTTCTACCTTGTTTTAACTTAAGAAAGGGGCTAAGCGCCCCCCTTCTTCCTGAATTCGATATAGCCATTTGCGCCGCGCTTCGCGCGGCGCAAATGGAGATATCGAATTCAGGAAGAAGGGGGCGCTTAGCCCCTTTCTTAAGTTAAAACAAGGTAGAAATACCATTTGGACGCAAATCTTTGTAATCAAGAATCTTGCGAACTACATCAAATGTAGATTGCGAATTAGTAATCGAAACTATAGAAGCTAGCTGTCCTGGCAACACTTGCATTACAGGGGGCATGTCCTGAGTGAAGACATTGATCGTGCGATTAATTAGCGAATAACTACCCTTAGAAAAAGCGTTGGTATAGGTGAATTGATTAGTTGCTTGAGGTAGCCCTGCAATATTAAACAAGCCAATGGGGATACCTTGCGATGTTGTCAGAAACCTTACAACTGTTTGATTGAGAACAGTGGTTGTTTGGATTTGAGTGAAGTAGTCATAGACTTTGACATTACGATCAATCTTACCCACGCGCTTAGAATCAATGCCACATACAGTTCTTAAAGTCCCATAGGCTGAGGGATCGCTAGGTAAAATCAAATTGATAGCAGAGAAGTCTTTGAGTAATTGTACCTCGCTATAGCCTAGAAGCCGATTATTCAAATCGAATAAACGAACGATTAGGCGATCGCCTGGATTCAGCCCACGAATGAATGTCGCACGCTGATTAATATTAAAGCGATAATCACCGACAAATCGCTCTGTGAGAAATCCATTAGAACGCTTTGATCTGATCGAAAGACGTGTAATTACCTGAGATAAGCGTGGCTGATCTTGCAAAACCGCAAGGCTAAAATGTCCACGGTGAGGATTCTTTCTTGATAGCTCAACGCCATCACGGTCTTTACGATCCTTGCGATCAGAGCGGCGATCGTCATCATAGTCGTCATCTTCATCGTCGTCGTCATCTCTTTTGGAAACAACGATGGGCTTCATTGGTTTAACGGAGCTACTAGTCTGGACATTGGTCGTTTGCACGACTACAGTTTGGCTAGACTGTGAACTTGTTGATTGCGAAGAAGTAGTTGTAATCCCCAAATCTCGATCAGAAAGTCCTGAATTATTGGAAGAACTGTTTGATGAGTTATTGGATGAATTGTTGGAGGTATTGATATATATCGAAGAAATACGTCCAGCACTTACCTCAGATGCGCTAGCTGTAATGATTGAAGTAAAGGATCGGATTTCTTCGATCTCAAATCTGGCATCTTTTAGCCCATTGGACTGGTCGTAGCGTACACTGGTAACCGCCTTAAGATCACCATTGTAAATATCATCGAGTGAAATTTTTTCGCTCAGTAAGCGCAAGGGAATCACTTCCACAAAAGCCGATTGTCTCCCTGCATTTTTGGAAAGAAGTCTTGCACCTGAGTTGGTATAAACTTCGCGCCATTCTCCAGCACGTCTGACATAGAGTTGATATACTGCATTTGCGTAGGTTGTCGAGGGCTTATTGGCAATATCAAATAAAATACCAATGCTTGAGAGGTTGCCAGAGTTGTCGAGCAAGCGCAATAACTGCACACCTGTTTGCCAACCTTGTGGGACTTGGGCGACGATTTGAGGAACAGATGGAGCCGCGATCGCTTCTATAGTATTTAGCAGAGATGCTGTAGTCAGAGTTGCTGCAAGAAGACATAGAGATGTCTTCTGAAAACTTTTACGAAAAATGTTCATTATTATTTATTCCTAGCTCGATTTACTGCATGATTTGCTAGAGTCAACCTATTGATTGGTGACCCATGGCACAACAAGCGCACAATGCGTCATGATATTTGGGCAAAGAAGTCTTTTAATGCAGACGATCTCTTTAGTTTTTTTTGTTCCATTAACATCAATTTGACGAATGCGCAAAATGGTAAAAATAGCAGAGCAATTTTTACCATTTTGTGCCATTTGCGCCGCGCGAAGCGCGGCGCAAATGGCTATATCGACAACAATA
>JBJTVM010000194.1:0-5775 GCA_046081205.1 Pseudanabaena sp.
CAAAAAACCGATTTTTGTGTTTTCAGCGCCTGCGGCGCTGAAAACACAAAAATCGGTTTCATAATGAGAATTGCTGGGGGCACAAAGCCTCACTCGACTTTTTGAGAATAATCCTTAGACCCCAAATGCTCTATGTGTTTCTCGACACATACGATTTAATAAATTTCGGTCTTGTGCATCACAAATGATATAAATCCTGATAGGGTTAATTTGGAAACTGTAACTCAAATTTTTTGTAACCCACAGAATTCATGAAAGTACTGGTAATTGGTGGCGACGGTTATTGCGGATGGGCGACAGCTTTACATCTTGCTAATAAGGGATATGAAGTTGGAGTATTAGATAGCCTAGTTCGCCGACATTGGGACAATGAGTTAGGTGTTGCAACTCTCACCCCGATCGCCTCTATTCAAGAGCGGATATACAAGTGGCAAGCTATTTCAGGTCAGAAAATTGATTTGTTTGTAGGTGACATCACTAACTACGCATTTTTGCAGAGTACATTCCGTAGTTTTGAGCCTGATGCGCTGGTGCATTTTGGGGAACAGCGTTCAGCGCCATTCTCCATGATTGATCGCGAACATGCAGTCCTAACCCAAGTCAATAATGTTGTTGGTACACTCAATTTACTGTATGCCATCAAAGAGCATAACCCTGACTGCCACCTAGTTAAACTAGGTACGATGGGCGAGTATGGCACTCCCAATATTGATATTGAAGAAGGCTACATCACCATCGAGCACAACGGTCGCAAGGATACCCTACCTTATCCCAAGCAGCCCGGAAGTTTCTACCATCTCAGCAAGGTTCACGATAGCCATAACATCCACTTTGCCTGTAAGACATGGGGGTTAAGAGCAACTGATCTGAACCAAGGCGTAGTCTATGGTGTACTTACTGAAGAAACTGGCACTGATGAGTTACTAATTAATCGTCTTGATTATGACGGCGTATTTGGTACAGCTCTTAACCGTTTTTGTATCCAAGCGGCGATCGGACATCCTTTAACGGTCTATGGGAAGGGTGGACAGACTCGCAGCTTTTTGGATATTCGCGATACAGTGCGCTGTATTGAACTAGCGATCGCTACACCTGCAGAAGCTGGCAAAATGCGTGTATTTAATCAATTTACTGAGCTTTTCTCAATTCGCGATCTTGCCTTTATGGTACAGAAAGCTGGGCAAACTCTGGGTATCAAAGTCGAAGTGCAAAATATTGACAATCCCCGTGTCGAGTTAGAAGAACATTATTTCAATGCGAAAAACACCAATCTTCTCGATCTTGGTTTGCAACCTCACTTTTTATCTGATGCACTAATCGACTCGCTGCTCAATTTTGCCATCAAATATCGCGATCGCATTGACCAAAAGCAAATTCTGCCAAAAGTAAAATGGCGTGGTTAATACAAGTCAGTTCGATGAACGCACAAAATAGTAAAAATCGCAGAGCGATTTTTACTATTTTGTGCCATTTGCTCCGCGCGAAGCGCGGAGCAAATAGAGATATCGAAGTCACGTTGCATTAGTACAAACCAAAACCCAAGAAGTGAGTGGCGCCGCGAAGCGCCGCCACTCTGCTATATCATCCAAAAGAAAGTGATTGAACAAAGCACTATCCCTTTCTTTTGGGTTGGTTGTTTAGTCCCTGCGGTAGAAGCTTTAAATTCAGACAAGAGGTATCTTTGGTTACATAACAAAGTAATTGTCAAGACCTTCTTACCGAACCTACCATGACATCTTCTACAAAAACTTTGCGCGTTTTGGTGGTGGATGACCACGAACTAACACGATGTACTTTACAGCTAGCTCTGTCATTACAATCTTGTATCGACGTTGTTGAGGTCGCAACTAATGGCAAAGAAGCTATCGCTAAAGTACAAAGCCATGAGCCTGATGTTGTGGTCATGGATTTACACATGCCTGTAATGGATGGCTGGACAGCTTCCAATGCTATTAAAGCCAAATATCCTCATATTAAAATCGTTGCTTACTCAGCCGCAGATGGTGGCAAAGCTCAAGCCATATCAAATGGTGCAAATATTGACGCTTTTTGTGACAAAGGCGCTTGTACCCGTAGTTTGCTAGAAGCAATCAAAAGTGTTTCCTAATTGTCAATAAAAAAGAGTCGGCGCAATGCGCCGACTCTTTTTTATACCAAAGCACAAAATGGCGTAGCCATTTTGTGCTTTCAAAACCCTTACAGGGTTTGGTTTTTAATTCACAAAAGTGTGGCTACACTTTTGTGAATTTGGTATTATTGGGCAGTTTTGCTAGGTGACAATAACTTTGCTGCAAGAATGCCACCAATAAAGCCAAATAAATGCCCCTCCCATGATATATATGCTCTTGTTGGCAGTACGCCCCAAATCATTCCTCCATAACCGATAGCGATCGCGATTGAAATGGCGATCGACACAAAGCTTCTTTCAAAATAGCCACGAAATAGTAGATAGCCAAAATAGCCAAAAATGACGCCACTCGCCCCAATATGCACTGAGCAAGGTCTACCAACTACCCAAGTACCTAAACCACCTACTAGAGCCGACATTACAGATACAAAATAAAAATCTTTAATATTTCGTATCATCACAAACCACCCTAAAACAACAAACGGGATGGTGTTTGCCAGAACATGATAGAAACTTCCATGCAGAAATGGGGCGAATAGAATACCACGCAAACCAATAAAGCTATGTGGCACAATTCCTAAGGCATTAAGTCCCCGACGTAAACCACAGCCAGTGGAAATTGCTAAGATTTTTTCAAAAATCACTTCATTTGTAATGAAGACAATCCAAAAAATCACTACCAAAGCCGCCAAGATTTTAACTTGAGTTTTGAGCTCACCACCAATAGCTTGCAGATTTAGCTTCATGATCTTTATTACACCGAATCATACATTGACTGCATCTTTGACAGCCTAAATCATATCAATTTTAGCTGAAGATCTTTATATCTATCTATAGTCTAATGCTTTCTAATAGATAGGAAATAAGTCCATAAATCTATGGCTTCTCAATAATTCGGATATTCACGTATTGATCATTTTTCATCTTTTCTTTGATCCGTTTTTCAACTTCCTGTTCTTGCTTCTTTTGGGCATCATTGAGAGCCTGACTAATCCACAAACAGTAACCAATGATCATAACGCCAAAAAATTCCATGTAAATTCCATGTAAATTTATGGAATTGGATAGTACATTAGGGGAAATTTATTAGTCAAGTAATTAGCTGTAAAAACATTAGAACTTAACATTTAGCAATCAGAAACTATTTAAAGCTGTGCCTACTGTCAAGTAAAAGATTTAACTGTATGGCTTTTAGGGCTTAATCAACCTTGAGATCGCCTTCTATCTGGCTTTTGCAAGGAATTGAATTTTGATACTTTCATTACATTTTATTTTAACTACAAGCATTTTGTATGTTATGTTGATACATGGCACAAGAGTGTCATATCAATTTGATTAATCGCAGGTAGCACGTAATCAATAGCTCCAATTTAAGCTAACAAGTAGCAAACAAGTTTTTTAAACAAGTTTTTTGTAGCGGCTGCTCTAGTCACCTGCTGAAGATTTTATAGCGTAGAGGTTTTCTATTATCATGTCCATTCGCCTTTATGTTGGCAACTTGCCAGCAGAATTAGATCGCCAAGCTCTAGAAAAAATTTTCAATGAATCAGGTGATTCAGTATCTCTGAAAGTTATAACTGATCGCAAAACAGGCAAATGTCGTGGTTTTGGGTTTGTGACTGTCGGCTCTGATGAGGCTGCTGATACTGTCATTGAGAAATTTAACGGTTATGACTTTAATGGTGCTGTTTTAAAGCTAGAAAAAGCTTTGCCTCGCACTAAGGGAAAAGCCGAAGATGGTTCCGATTTGGAAGGAAGTGCTGATGATTCATCTGAGTCAAAGAGTGAGTCTTCAGTAGCAAGTACAGTCGATGCTCCAATTAAAGCAGCGGCGAAACGCAAAAAACGGAATAACAACAAGAAGGCAACTGGAAGTACATCTACTTCTAGTAGTTCATCCGAAGCCCATCAACCTGATCCACGTTGGGCTTCAGAGTTAGAGCGTTTGAAGCAACAGCTTTTAGAAGCTCAAGGTGCAGCTAAATAGTTCTGATAAAAAGTCTCGCTTATGAGGTTTTCTCCAAAAAGAGAGTCAGCGCCTTGCGCTGACTCTCTTTTTATTAGGTTGGTTGCTTGGGATAGTAAGGACGTTCATCTGTTAATGGGGGGCGCAACCAAAATCTAAGTGTGTAAAAGACTAATTCTTTGATTTCTGTCCATACCCGTTCAGACTCTACAAAAGCCTCGGCGTTAAATAGAAAATATTGTGGCTTAAGTCTAAACTGCTTACCAATCGGCCATGGACACTGCTCTCCCAGATTACTATGGCTATCTGAAGGATAACTAGCCGTTGTCAGAGACGCATTGAGGTCTTGGTTTCTAAAAGACAGGAAAGCTCGTGTTGCTTCAACGGGAGAAGTAATCATTAAAATTCTACGACTATTACGGGTGTCTTCAGCAATCAGCTTATTAGTTTCCATAGATTTAATTAGCTTACTAATTTCATCCCCACTGCTGCGTACTGTCCGACCTGATGGCTCAATAATTACAAAGGGACGAATCAATGAAATATTTGGGAAGCTAGTCAATGCACTACACATTTGATCGGCTTCAGTAAGATCTACTTCAGGAATACCTTCGCTAGGACTAGCAGGATTGGTAAAGTAGCCTTCATAACGAGGGTCATATCGTAATCCAATATTTGGTATACCTGCTCGACTAGCGATCTGATCTCTGACATTTTCTTTGGTTCGTGTCGGTAGAGATGGAGGAGATGTCAGACAGGGATATCCTTTGGTTGATGGATAAGATGTACGTCTACCGCCACTTAAAACAATATATGGTTTTTCGTCTATAGGGTGTCCGTTCCAAAGTTCGATCGCTTTTTGAAGTCTTGGTTCATAGGGAGGATTTTCGGCAAGGACGACGATAAGATCATAGACTCCGAGTCTAAAATCTCGCATGTCTTTGTCTGTCAAATTGCGAACTGGACGACGGTAAGATTGCTCGATCGCATTGGCTCCTTGCTGCTCTAAATAACAAGTAAATAGCTCTGAGGTGGCATTGTTTGTGGCGATCGCAAAGAGCAGTAAAACTATTAATATCTCTTTACTAACGATAGCAACTTTACTTGAAGCAGCCTTGTTATCTACCTTTTCTCCACTTTTGATGTTTAGGTCTTTAAGCCTTAACCAGTAGTTAAAGAATAGCAGTAGCAAGATAATTCCCACGAGCGTAAATGGGAACGTGAGGAAATCAACAACAATTCTGGGGATCGGATCTTCGACAAATCTAAAGTTCGCAAAAATAATTGCAATTAAAGCCGTAAAGATGACTAATCCAAAAAGACGAAACCAGTCTTTGGGAATCGCTTTGAACAGAATTACGAAAATTGGGATTGCAATAACCCAAATCAGAATATTGGTTAATAGATCAAACACTACCCCTCCAAAATTCTTTACTATTGCTTGTGAAGTAAAAAACAAAAGAGAACAGGTCTATTTGCACCTTATTCTCCCTTGCTTTTTACTTGTGTCCCATGCATCATGACGGCTGTTAAAATGTGTCAGTGCAATATGCTAGTCAATAGAGTTACATCTGTAAAGAGTTTTGTCAGGTTTTATCCGACTTTTTATGACAAGCATCTAAGTTCGGCTTTAGCATAGTGATCGCTAAGTAAGCTACTTCTTTCACCAAAAAGATAGTGG
>JBJTVM010000195.1:0-4195 GCA_046081205.1 Pseudanabaena sp.
GTAGGTAAACCAATTATTAGTAAAATCAATTGCTGTATTCATGATGGCTTTGTCTATTTTGTGGGATTGAAGCAAAACAGTGATTTTATGTTCTATGTTTTTAATTGCACAAATATATTTGCAGGGCTGGGGAAAATTGGAACACAATTAAATCTAAATACTGAGATTGTTGGTGGTATTAGTATTCCTATTCCTCCACTCTCCGAACAAAAGGCGATCGCTGATTATCTTGATAAGAAAACTGCACAAATAGACCAAATTATTCAAACCATTAATGCCCAGATTGAAAAACTAAAAGAACTGCGTAAAACCCTCATTAACGATGTAGTTACAGGCAAAATAAAAGTTACAGGCAACTAAATTTTATTAGTGTCCGTAACATTAACTTTAGCAATAAAATCGTGATAAGTTAAAATTTCAGTCCCTTCAAAATTTTTTAAAATTAGATAATCCGCTTGACTATCCCTAGCTAATGCCAAGAGATAATTATCCTTCGCATCTCGACAAATAAAAACCCTTGATTGAATCTCGATAAGCAAGCCTATTCCCCTCAAAAACTCAATCAAATCCCTGACTTTTTCTGAAGAAAAATATTTCTGTAATTTTGGTCTTTGAGTGACAAGATTAATTTCATCAAGGAGTTGCTGCGAAAATACAGGTTGAATTATTCCTTCAACTAAAAGCCCTTTCAGGCTAGAAAGCTGTTTACCGATCAAAAAACTGATCCAGAGATTAGTATCAATAATCACTTTAAGAGGCTGTTTGTCTGGCATATAGCTCAGCCCTCACATCCTCAACCTCTGCATCAATAGTCTCCAAAGAAACTTCATCAGTTTTAAAACTTTCAAGTAGCTGCGTAATAGTGCGATCACGCATATCTCTATCTAGCCCCTGAATCACACTAAATTCTTCAGCAGATTGACTAGCCTTGTTTTTAACAGCCCGAATAAAATTTAACACCTCTACCAGCAAAAAATCTGGCACTGTATCTAATTCATTTACAATAGTTTGTTTAGTGATCATACTGATTATGCTAAAAAACATAGAATATATCTGAATACTCGCTATTAATATAGCAACAAACACCAATCGTTATGCCCAGAAGCGCCATAATCCAGCCCGATCAATCCTATAGCTTTGCTGATTATTTTAAGCTCAACTTTGCATCGCAAGATATTCTCGCTTATTTTGGCGTTACCCTCCAAAGACAATCCCTACAATTCCCCCGTTATGAACAAACATTAGATCGCCTGATCGACCTCAAAGCCCGCATCGAAGAAAGCCTACCCCGCATAAGCCTCACCAGTGAAATAGCAAGACGCGAATTCCTAATAGCCCCAGTCTTAACCGACTTACTCCACTACACCCAAGCCACACTAAATATTGAATATCCCGTAGCCGTCAGCAACCAACTCAAAGGCTCCCTAGATTATCTCCTGCAAAACGAACAAACCTTCCTAATTGTCGAAGCAAAAAACGAAGACTTAGAAAGAGGTTTTGTGCAACTAGCGATCGAAATGATCGCGATCGATCAATGGATTGAGTCCGATCAACCCATCATCTATGGCGCAATATCCACAGGAAATATCTGGCAATTTGGAAAATTTAACCGTCAAACCCGCATAGTCACCCAAGACCTAAACCTTTTCCGCGTCCCCACCGACCTAGACGACCTTCTACGCATCCTAGTAAAAATCTTGAATAATTGATAATTGACAATTATCAATTAATAATTATCAATTATCAATTATGAATTATCAATTATGAATTATCAATTATGAACGAAACTCACCTCCAAGACAAATTTCTCATCCCCTTCTTTCGTGAAGGGCTAGGCTATCAAGAAGTCAAAGCCAACACCGTCACCAACTCCCTGATCATCGAAGAAGACCTTCAAGCCTTCATTTCTAAAACTGAACTCAATCAAAGAAATTACGAACTCCTGCTCAAAAAATATAGTGGCGATCGCCAAAAACTATTAGCAGAACTCATCGAACTAATCCAAGAACGAATCGCCAGTAGTCGCAATATGGCACTGTTTATTAATGCCAATAAATCCATTACCTTCCAAGGTGTAAAACTACACCTGTTTTATACCGATGACAGCGTAATTCATGATAGTAATCTCTTCAAGCAAAATATATTTTCCGTAGTCCAAGAACTACCCTACAAATACAAATATCAAAACAAAATCATCTTCTCCTTTCGACCTGATATTTGCCTATTTGTGAATGGGATCTACCTCGGCTATAGCGAACTAAAATCTAACCTCAGCAACCAAACTGCCAAAAAGAACGGACGCGGTAAAGTTATCAAAGACTACTTTGAAGCCGTCAGAGTCTATTACGAAAACTTCGATCGCCATCTCTATCTCAGTGATAAAGAAAAAGAATTTCATCGCAAAGACTTCTTAAAAATATTTGAAAAAGCAATCCATATCACCAGCACTGACCTCGGCGAAACCTACGTTATCCGCACTATCTCCGACTTCTTTGATGAAATCCTCGCTACCTGCCGCGATAAAGAGTTTGATCGCGAAGAATACGAAAAAAATGCCATCAAAGTATTTAAACCCTATCCCCTACTGAACCCTAACGCCGACAAAAAAGACAAACTCAAAGAAATATTCAAATACCATTACGGCAAAAGCTTCATCGAAAAGGAAATCCTCTATTACAACTTCATCGAGCGCGATGTCTATTTTGTCAGTGGCAAAAAAGAACTCAAAGACGAAAAAGGACACCTCATCTCGCCCCGCCCCAAACAAAAATTTGGCACAGACAAAATTCTTGCCAAAATCGATGAATTTCTCGACCATGAGACCGAAGATGATTATTTTATCAAACAGCTAGAGCGACAACTCGCCCATGCCTCCCCTAGTAAGCGTGCCGAACTCATTGAAAAGCGCCAAGCCTATGCCAACAACAAAAATATCTATTCCCTGCTGCTGCAATATGCCGCAGGATTTGGCAAATCTAACATCATCGGCTGGGCAGCACTCCAACTCAAAGATCTGCGCCGCAATGGTGAATATGTCTATGACAAAATCATGATCGTCGTCGATCGCCTCCAACTCCGCAGCCAGATCGACTCCAAAATGCTAAACATGAACATCGATAATCGGATGTATGTGGAAGCAAATAATAAGGCAAGTTTCCAAAAAGCACTCGAATCTGATACCCGTCTTGTGATCGTCAACCTCCAAAAATTCGGTGCAGTTGCAGAAATACTTGCTCCTGATACCATGCAAAAACTCTCACAATTGCGGATAGCCTTTCTAATCGATGAAATCCACCGCTCCAACAGTGGTGAGCAACATGAAGAAATGGTCAATATCTTCGATGAACTGCAAACACCATTTGATACTCAAACCAGCCTATTCCGTACTAAAAAAAATTTGATTATCGGCTTCACTGCTACCCCTGACGATCATACCCTCGCTCGTTTTGGTGAATTTAGCGGCTACGCCGAAAGCGAAAAGATTTGGGTTCCCTTCGATTCTTACACCATGAATGAAGCAATCAAAGACGGCTTCATTCATAACCCTATCGAAAATATTATCCCTGTTGCTTCCAAAATGTTATTTGACCTTCCTCAAAATAAAATGGAAGGCTTTGAGCAACCTAATTACAAAGACGTTGACAAAAAGCAAATCTATGAAGAACGCGAACGAATTAATGCGATCGCCAAATACATCGCCGATCTCCTTGTAAAAGATGTCTATCGACAAATTCGTGGCACTGGTAAAGCCATGCTTGCTGTGTATTCGATTAAAGCAGCGATCGCCTACAAGCAAGCCATTACTAAACATTTTCAAGAAATCACCAAACAAAATAAATACGCTAAATACGCCGAAGCACCCATTCACATCGTCTACTCCAGCAACCAAGACGAACAAAGCGCCACAGGGCTAAATGACGGACTCACTGAAGAAAAAGTCTTAGAAAACTTTGCCCTCAAGAAAAATGGCTTAATTATCGTGGTTGCTAAACTGCAAACAGGCTTCGATGAAAAAAGACTCCATACCCTATTTCTAGATAAAGAAATCAAAGGCATTAGCGCTATTCAAGCAATTTCTAGAGTCAATCGCACCGCCAAACATAAACATGACTGCAAAATCGTTGATTTCTCCTACAACAATGTCAACGTCCAAAATATCAAAGAAGCCTTCGAGCATTTTTCCGATGTTGTCGTG
>JBJTVM010000196.1:0-1224 GCA_046081205.1 Pseudanabaena sp.
TTTGTTTTATGTAACTATCTGATGTTACGTGGAACAAAGATCGCCATCATTTTTCCAAGTCATCTTAAAAGAGGATTTGGAGACCAAATCCCTACGTTGTATAGGTAGGGGCTTGGTCTCCAAGCCCGTTCCACGTAACATCAGTAACTATATCTCCTATTCTCAGAACTTTGCCAGTTTCTGTTAGGGGAATGCGTGTATTCAGAGCCAGACGATAGAAATGATTGAAACGAGATCGCTCTACATTTATGGGTAAAGTTGCTTCTCGTTGACGAGTGAAAATCTTTTGAAATTCAGGATAAATTTGACCAGTAAAAGGATCGCGGGTGGGGACTGGGCAACGCTGACAAGGATTTGTACCAAGAAACTGGACAGATCCTATTTTGAAGGGAACCGTTTCAGTAGATTTCGCAAATAAATGATCTTCCCAAAATGGCTCAGTATCAGCTATTTCTAAATTGGAACGGAAGCGTCGGCGAATTTGCTCAAGGCTGATTTGATAACTTGCATACCAACTTTGTACAGTTGTAAGAGTTGACTTAGATATTACAGTTGCACCCCATGCTTCAGGATCATCAGGAAACCCATTAATAGTATTTTGTCGAATTTCCACAGACTGATCAAAAAATTCACTTAACAAATCAGTCAACGCAGTTCGATCTCGATCTAAATGAAAAGTGAATACTTCTTGTTGCTCTTGGATGCACAAATGCACTAACCGATCGCTTAATTCGTACCTTGCTCTAATTAAATGAATTTTACGGTAGCGCTTAGCATTGATATATTTGCCGCTTTTATCAAATATGGCAAATTCGCGATCGCCTTTTAATGCTCCACCTTCAGATATCTCGACTTCATCTAAAGCGATCGGATCTAGGGATTTGATTGGGTAGATCAGGATTTTACTTAGCTTTGCCATAAAAATGTTGAGATGAATTATTGATCTTAAAATCAACTAGGTTTTTCGGAGTCGGCGGAGATCGATTTTGGCGCGGAGTTCATCCTTGATTCTTGCCAAGATCGAATCTTCATCAATGGTTTCTAAGATACGTTTCACCACTGCTTTGGGCCCATCTGCGCCCCATGATGCACCATTGGCGAGATATTCCTTAGTGACTAGCCCTAGGGCATAGGTAGAGAAACCTGCTACACCTGCTTGAGCGATCGCCACTGACACATAACCACCTTGTCTGCCCATCCTACAGCGTGTCCCCATACTCCTCC
>JBJTVM010000197.1:0-9794 GCA_046081205.1 Pseudanabaena sp.
TTCCAGCGCCGCAGGCGCTGGAAACACCAAAATCGGTTTCATAATGAGAATTGCTGGGGCTTAAGCTCCTTGACTGTCTTAAAATTACAGTTACGGATACAATTACAGCAACTTTGTAAATATGATCGTAGTCCATCGTAACCATGACTAAAAGGTTTTTCTCTACACTCTGCCTAGCCTTACTGGCAACAGTGACAACGATTTGGATTGTGGCTTGTCAGCCTAGTACTACAGTTACAGACTCTAAACCCACCGCTAATACCACAGCACCCGTAGCGGGCTCAGGCTCTGGCGGCGTTAAAGATACCCTCCGTTTAGGCGCAGTTCTCCCTGCTACAGGTGACCTATCATCGATTGGTGCGCCGATGATCAAATCCATTGATTTTCTGGTGGAAACAGTCAACAAGTGTGGCGGTGTACTAGGCAAACCGATTGCTTTCTTTAAGGAAGATGATCGCACCGACCCACCCGCAGGTGCTGAAGCCATGACAAAACTGGTGAAAGTTGATAACGTCGGGGCTGTGGTTGGGGCATTTGCTAGTAGTGTTTCTACGGCAGCGCTGGCGATCGCTGTTCCTAATAAAGTCGTGATGATTTCTCCAGGAAGTACTAGTCCCGTATTTACCGAACGTGCCAAAAAAGGTGAATTTAGCGGTTACTGGTATCGCACTGCTCCTCCTGATACCTATCAAGCTCTAGCTCTAGCAAATCTTGCCTATAAAAAAGGCGCAAGGAAAGTTGCTACCCTTGTCATTAACAATGACTATGGCGTAGGTTTTGAGAAAGCCTTTGTGGAAGCCTTTGAAAAACTCGGCGGTACAATTGTTAACAAAAGCAAACCAACTCGCTACGATCCTAAGGCAACCACCTTTGAAGCTGAGGCTAAGGGAGCATTTGGTAGTAAACCCGATGCAGTTGCGGCAATTCTTTATCCTGATTCTGGCGGTGCGGTAATTAAAGCTGCATTTGAACAGGGCTTAACCAAAGATGTGAAAATTTTGCTCACTGATGGTGTGAAAACCGAAGACTTTCCTAAGCTAATTGGGAATACCCCCGAAGGTAAATTGATCTTGGCAGGTGCGATCGGTACAGTTCCTGGTGCTGACGGCAAGTCTCTTGACACATTTACCAAAAACTTCAAGGAAAAGACTGGTCAAGAGTTGGGTGCATTTGTACCTCATTCCTATGACGCAGCTGCTCTAATCGCGATCGCTGCCGAAGCTGCCAAAGATGGCACTGGTGATGGCATCAAGAGTAAAATCCGTGAAGTAGCCAATGCCCCTGGACAAGAAGTTAGTGATGTTTGTGAAGCAATCAAGCTGGTCAAAGCTGGCACAGACATTGACTATCAAGGCGCAAGCGGCAATGTAGATCTAGATGAATATGGCGATGTTAAAGGCAGCTATGACGTTTGGGAAGTCCAGCCCGACGGCAAAATCACTGTAATTGATCGCGTTTCGCCTTAAACTCAAAACACAAAATGGCTGAGCCATTTTGTGTTTTGACAATCCCGCTAAATTAGAGAAGAAGCAAAGCCTCATCTCTAATTTAGACAAGAAATCTGCTAATCTTTCTGTAAAAATCCCCGCCTTTACCTAAGTATAGAGACGCAATATCTATGGCGATCGAACTTAAAGCTGCTCCTCCACAAGAAGTTTCCATCTACATGCCCTATTACCGAGAGCCAAACAAGCGTCAAGCTCTCCCCTATGCTATTTCTCTTTACAAACAAGGCGAAATCACGGGTGAACGGCATATTGAAGGAAGTCCAGCCGTTTCTTTTATGGCAGTATGGCGAGTAGCAAACTTACCATCAGATCTAGCTTTATGTCGTTTGACCTTTGAGGGTGATGCTGACATGAGCTATGAAATGACATTGGAAAATTCAGAATTTGTTGGCTATTTAATCGATGTTGTTTCAAATATTCGAGACAAGGGCTATGCCGATTTCCCCCAAATCTTTTACAGCAAGTTGTTTCGGATCAAATTAGCTAGTGTGGATGGCAATTAAATCTTTTACTAACTTTTGATCGGATTGCCCCCAAAAAATATCAACTCATGTATAATCCTAAACTCAAATCTTGCTAAAAAAAACAAAGTCAGCTAAAGTCCTGATGCAGCTTTTTATAAGGCAAATAATAGTCAAATTTAAGGGGTTTACATTGTGTCATATGCCGCCCAGCGCCTTGAATATCCAGAGCGACAGTCAGAACCTGTAGCCAAAAAAGTCGATCCCATTATTATCAGAGCTGCGAAGCAGATTTATCGCTACTATGCTGATTCCTACGCAGCACAGCTTCCCCGTCCAATGGGAATCGCGATCAATCGCATAGATATGACTGGAAAACTTATTTACTCCCAACTGATTTTGCTGCCGCAAGAGAGCTTTGTGCCAATGGAATTAATAGAGCTATCTGATTATCATTAAGCTTATTTAATGCTTGTTTAAGATGATTAAACTCAATTAGCCTAGGTTGCTTTAGCTCAGACTAATTCATAAAATACTTATAAAAATTGATTTGTAAAATGCTTTATTGTGAATAAAGTCTATTGTTAAGAGATTTAAGATCTTAGCTAGCCATTTGCCTTGACTCAGCAATTATTTAAATTCTTATAGGTATCAGTTATGACGTATGCAAGTTCTTCGGTATCAGTTACAACTACAGCGTCAGTGCGTTTTCAAAGTAAGCTCAAAGAAACCAAGAATTTCGGTGATGCTCTAGTGGAGATATTTTCTGACCTTGTGCAGTTAGAAATTGTAACTTGGGTAGCCCATGAAGGTGATACTACTCATAGAGCGGGTAACCGCTTGAAGACAAAGATTAACCTGATTGATGGTGACATCGAAAATGAGTTAGGAGCAGACTTTTTGCAGGGTTCGCCCTATGCAGAATTACGTGGCTTCCATGAAGTACAAGTGGAGAAGGGTTCAGAGACGATCGCCAATAATCTGAAGACTCTTGTCGATATTGGGCAAAAGGTAACAGGGCTGTTAAATGGTGAAAATGAATCAGAGCCTGAAGAAGATGCGGCTAGCTTTAGTAGCGATCACTACTTTAGTCGAGTCTAGTCCTGTCTAATTTATAAGACCTGCCGCGAAGGGAATCTGTATGCAAGATCAGGCTACAAACAACAAAGTTAATGCCGAAAGTGCGCCGACTCGGATTAAATCGGGTCGCGTAAACCTTGCTAACAATACTCAGCCTTCAACACCGACTAAAAAAGATGGTGCAGGTGAAAGTACTACTCTTAATAAATTTCGAGAAACGATTAAAGATGTCTTAGAAGAAATTACGGTGCTGGAAGTCAACACTATGATTGTCAGCCACATTCCAATTACCAGATTTGATGCAAGGCAATTTTATTCTGATCTGCTCGAAAGTATCATGTACAAAACTGAGGAGGGGTTACAAGACATCAGAAGATCTCTCCTTGACCGTAGTAAAGAACTTCAAAAGCAAGGATCGGCAGCTTCTCAGACTGAGCTTGATCGATACAACCGTGATTTAGAAATTTACAAACGTGCAGAGCGATCTTTTAACAATCGCCAAAATACAACTGATCCTAGGCAAAAGGAGCAGTTTGAAATCGAACAAGCTTGTTATGAGGAATTAGCAGAAAAGGTACTGCATTTGGATATTCCCAAGGATGCTAAAGGAATGATCATTGCCGATGCACCAATGATTTGCTATTTCCGCAAGTTATGGGAGCTTGAACAATCAATTCTCAATAGTGAACGTATTTATGCCCAAACAAAATTTCATCTTGATGGTGATTTGACCAATCGATTTTTGGATGATTTGTTTGTGCCAGCTAGAAGCAAAATCGATCCTAAGATGGCAAAGTTAGTTTTTGATTTGCATTATCAAGGGGTCGAAAATGCTGAGAAACAATGGTCAGGATTGATCCTCACTTGCGTAAATCTAGTCAGAGACTTAATGCAGTTCCGACCAAAATAATTATGAACGTAATCAATTGCGAACTCAAATTGGTAAAGTTGTGCCCCTGTGGGGCGCAACTTTACCAATTTGAGTTCGCGACGTTGTGCTTCGTAGAAACGCAACTTTACAATTTGGAGTTCGCAAGGTTGTGCTACAAAGGGGCGCAACCTTGCAAATTTGGGTAACTTATAATTATGATGGCTACGCCTGATTGGTTGGCTATTCTTGATGACGAAATCAGTTTGTGGCTAAATCCCACTGTTATAGAACAGATTTATCTAGATACTCAGGGTTTAGTCAATGCTAATGAGATTATTTATCGAGTTAATAGTCAAGACTTACTGCAAGTATTAGCCTCTAGTTTGGGCATGGCAGCCAAACAGCAAGGGGCGATCGCCATTTGGACTTATTACACAGATAAAATTGATAATTTGGGTAACTCTACAATAGAGACAGATCCACCCATATTGCGGACTTTAATACATATAGATGGCGATCTTAGTCAAAAGGTTTGTCAAGAAATCTTGCATCATCCTCACGCCGATCGCATTTTAAAGACTCATAGTTTTCTGATTGGTCAAATTTCAAAGCAATTTTTGACAGCGATCGCTGATTATATTGAGCAAAAATTACGACCATTTGCGATCGCCACTGTATCTTTTACAACGACAATCACATGGTGTGATCCGTTGCAAAATCTGGGAAAAAGATTTAGTTTCTCCGCCGATTTAACTGCTTATTTATCTAATCAATGCTGGGCGATGGCGAGTGCTGCTCCAATAGTAGTCTTAATGATTTGGTGGATTTATTCCAAACTAAATCTGACCTTGCCGCCGCTACCCAAACCCAGTCAGAAATTTTTCACAAATTTACTCGGTCTTCTAGAAAGTCAAGTTTTTCGGCTGGTGGCGATCGCGGTGGTCATCACTTTGCTTTTTTGTTGGATTGCGAACAAAGTTGTCATACCTATCGAGGCAAGGGCAAATAGCTTTACCGTTACTCTTGAGTCCTTGGTGGAGCCTTATTTGCCAGTGGCAATCATTAGTTTACGCCAATGGATTGTCAGTGGATTAGGCAAAATCTTTTTCCACTATCCCTTCTTCGTCAAATTGATTTTTGGGCGTTTCATAAGATGATGGTATTACGCAAAGTGGAAATTACCTGATAAGTGCCATGAAACAAGTTGAGATTTGGCGATCGCAAGCAGCCGCAACCCTTGCATTTCTGGTTCCTAAAATTGTCGGCAGTACAATCAATGAAAAAGATGGACTGGTAGACGATTTAGTACGCGCATTAAATAACTTACCCGCACGTCCAGAAGCTCGACAGCCCTATGCAGGTATTTTTCCTGCGGCAGATTTGGCAACATGGCGCAACCGTGCAGCCGTATCGCTTCAGGCTTCAGTACCAAAGATTCCTAACGTTGAAGGGAGTGTTTTTGATGGGGCGATCGACGATTTGATCCGTTTTTTGCGTAATTTACCCGCACGTCCAATGGGGCGATCTCCCTATGCAGGACTTTTTCCTGCGGCGGATTTGGCAACATGGCGTAAACAAGCGGCTCAGACTTTAGTAGCAGCGATTGGTCAGATCACCGATCCAAAACATAATAGTGCTGATGGTCGCATTGATGACTTGATTAGGGTAATGAGTGGCTTAACTTTGCGTCCCGCCTCACGCAAGCCCTATGAAGGACTCTACCAAGCGCCAAATCTTGCTGAGCATCGCAAACTTGCAGCGCGACGGTTAGATCAATTGATTACTGGGCTTAAAGATGATTTCAATCCCAAGGATATGCTAGTTGATAGTACGATTCGGGTTCTAAATAATCTGCCACCACGTCGTGCCGATCAAGAGCCTTATGAGGGCTTATATCCTCGTACTACCGAAACTAGTCCAGTTACAGATTCGGGTTTGATTACTCAAGCACAACTGAGTGCGATCGCACCCTATTCCAAACGCGATCGCCTTGAACAGTTGCTGCCTCACTTGAATAACACAATGCAGCGTTACGCAATCACGACACCTCTGCGTAAAGCACATTTCCTCGCTCAATTGGGACATGAGAGCGACGGATTTAACACTAACGAGGAATATGCCTCTGGTGCAGACTATGAAGGAAGGAGAGATCTCGGTAATACTCAAGCTGGCGACGGTGTAAGGTTTAAAGGGCGTGGATTGATCCAAGTTACAGGTAGAACCAACTATGCTGATTGTGGTCGAGCCTTAGGTGTGGATTTGATTAGTAATCCGCAGCGTTTAGGAGATTTTGATCTAGCCTGTCTCAGTGCGGGTTGGTATTGGGATACTCGTAAACTTAATGGTCATGCTGATCGTGATGATGTCCTTACTATTACCCGTATCATCAACGGCGGTACAAATGGGTTAGCCGATCGCCAGTCCTATTTGGCTAGAGCTAAACGAGTTTTTGGGATTTAAGGCTAAGCATATAGAATGCGACTCTATGGGCTGATTTGCAACCAAAGGAGCTACAACCATGTCCTACAGTGACTTTACTACGCTTGATAATGTTCAAACTACTTTTGATTTAACCCTAGAAGAAGATCGTAATTTATTTGGGTTTTTAGAAAGCGTGATCCCATCGGACTACTTGCAACAAACCCTTACAGAATATTTACCCCTAGCCACAGCTATCAATACTGAGAAATCGCGCTCTGAATTTTTGATTGCACCTATCCTTGCTGAGTTGAGGCGTTTAGCTAACTATCAAATCAGTCTCTTTTCTGGCACTGAGTTTAATGTTGATAAGGAAAAAGGGTTAGCAGGCTACTGTGATTATTTGATTAGTTTCTCGAAAGAACAGTATTTTATTCGAGCGCCAATCATGGCGATCGTGGAAGCGAAAAATGAAAATATCAAGAATGGACTAGGGCAATGTATTGCCGAGATGGTTGCCGCACAAATCTTTAACCAGCAAGAAAGTCAGGATTATGAGGAGATCTATGGTGTTGTCTCTACGGGAACCGTCTGGAAATTTCTGCTCTTAAAGGATAAACAAGTTTTCATTGATTCTCAAGAATATTATGTGAATCAAATCGGCATGATATTAGCAATTATGCTTTTACCAGTTCATAGGAAAAATCAAAATCAATGAAGGCGGTGCTTCGCGCCGCCTTCATTGATTCAAAGCGTAGAAAGTCGGCGAGAAGCACCGCCTTTCTGCGCTTGGAAGATTATGTTTTAATGGACAAATCATGCACAGGCTTTGGTGAGGGCAAATCCATGACTCTGCAACCTCTCATATCTGAAGAAGCGATCGCTCCAGAGATCGATTATCCTGACAGTGACGGTAATCCTATGGCTGACAATACCGAACAATATCGCTGGATTGTAATCATCAAAGAAAATCTAGAGATCATGTACGCTTATGACCCCAATGTATTTGTGGCGGGAGATTTGCTTTGGTATCCAGTGCGCCGCACTCAAAAACGAGTTGCACCTGATGTGATGGTGGCGCTAGGTCGTCCCAAGGGTCGCAGAGGCTCTTATAAACAATGGCTAGAGGATAATATTGCCCCACAGGTTGTTTTTGAGATCCTGTCACCCAGTAATAAAGATCGGCGTGGTCAAGATTCCCTCGAAGATAAGTTTGACTTTTATCAAACCTATGGGGTTCAGGAATATTACATTTACGATCCCGATGATTTGATCTTAGAAGGCTGGCAGCGAATTGGCGATCGCCTCATCCAAATTCCATCAATGCTCAATTGGGTTAGTCCATTGTTAGGGATCAGATTTGATTGGGCAGTAGGGCAGGATTTAATTATCTCGCGTCCCGACGGTCAGAGATTTTTGTCACCCGTAGAACTAAGTCAACGTTTACAGCAATCAGAAATCCAAGTTTGGCAAGAACAGCAACGCACCGCCCAAGAGCGTAGACGCGCTGAAGCACAACAGCAACGCGCTGAGCAGGAAAGTCTACGTGCCAAGCAGGAAAGTCTACGCGCTGAGCAGGAAAGCCTACGGGCTAATCGTCTTGCGGAACGGTTACGAGCTTTGGGTATCGATCCAGACGATGTTTAGACTCAATGGCAATTTGGGACTTTGTGGCGCACATCGGACTGGCAAAACAACATTAGCGATCGCAATCTCTTCACAGCTAAATATCCCCTTTGTTCGCACCACGACCAGCCAAGTTTTTGCCCAACTTGGTTTAGACCCTGCGGAACCAATGGACTTTAAGACAAGGCTATTTGTCCAGAATCATGTTTTAGATGCTGCCGAGCAGGTTTGGAAAAATTCAGAAACCCCATTTATCAGCGATCGCACCCCAATTGACATGATTGCCTATACCCTTGGCGATATTCAAGGCAAAACTGCGGTAGATTTCGATTTGCTTAGCCAATATATAGATCGCTGTTTTGCTAGTACTAACCAATTTTTTCAAAATCTTGCCATCATTCAACCTGGTATTCCGCTTGTATATGAGGAGGGCAAGGCGGCGCTGAATGCTGCATATATTGAGCATATTAATGTTTTAGTGATTGGATTATGTAGCGATCGCCGTCTCAAGGCTAATGTGTTTTGTAATGATCGAGATGTAATCGATATTGATTCACGAATTAGCAATATCTTAGGTTAAAGAAAGTTCTACTATTAAATTAACGTGAATTCGATATCGCCATTTGCGCCGCGCTTCGCGCGGCGCAAATGGCGCAAAGACTAGAATTATTGATTTTTAATGTTTTCAAGCAGTTTAAATGCCTGAAAAAATGGGTAACTTAATCTATAGGGCAGGGGTACAAGTTATCTGCAGGTACGGGAAAGTGAACTTTAAGAATTTGGAATTGGCATATATTTTTAGTTTATGGTTACGCGATCGCCGTTTCGCCCAAAGCCATAACGAGGACAACCAAGGATTTACACTGATTGAGTTATTGGTGGTAATCATCATTATTGGTTTGCTGGCGGCGATCGCGCTACCCACATTTTTGAGTCAGGCTGACAAGGCTAGATTTGCCGAGGCTAAGGCATATATTGGGAATATGAGCCGCTTGCAGCAAGCATACTACCTAGAGAAAAAAACATTTACCAGTAATATTGGCGACTTGGGGCTAGGCGTAGATACAGATTCTGCTTCTTATACTTACAGTGCTTTGGCGGGTAGTGTGGATGGAAACTTTACACCACAGCAACCCAAGGAACTAATTACTATTGTGGCGTTACCTATATCTCCAAGCCTCAAGTCTTTTGTTGGAGTAGTAGGGATACCTGGAGTAGTGCGGATCGATACCATCTTTTGTATTGCTAATACATCAAATATTAGTCCTATCCCTCCTGGGGCGTTGAATCCCATAGCTCAGACAATGGTTTGTCCTACGGGGTTTTCTTTGCAGGAATAGTGATTTGGTGGTAAAAAATATAGGCTCTCAAAAATATTTTTAGTCAGAGTGATATCATGCTGCTTTTTTGTGGGTAAGTTACTTTCACAACAACCCAACAAGTTAACTTTCTTGACATACACGGGATTAAAGAATTATGAAATCTGAATTCAAGACCAAGCTCATCCAACATATGCTCAACAAGAAGAATGGCGAAAAGGGCTTCACCCTGATCGAACTTCTCGTCGTTATCATCATCATCGGTATTCTCGCTGCGATCGCCCTTCCTTCTTTCCTAAACCAAGCTGCAAAGGCTCGTCAATCTGAAGCCAAGACCTACGTTGGTTCGATGGTCAAGGCCCAAGAAGCCTATTACCTAGAGAAGCAAGCCTATGCTCCCGCATTTACTACACTTGGTGCTGAGCAAGGTACGATCAAAACCGAAACTGAAAACTATACCTATTTCATCTCTGGTGCATCTCGTGGTACCACAGGCACTGCTGCCAATGGC
>JBJTVM010000198.1:0-1041 GCA_046081205.1 Pseudanabaena sp.
GTAGATGGATCAGACAAAAAGATACAGTCTTCACCTTCACCTCTCAATTCTCCACCAAATGCATCTGTAGATGGATCAGACAAAAAGATACAGTCTTCACCTCTTAATTCTCCACTGAATACATCTGTAGATGGATCAGATAAAAAGATACAGTCTTCACCTTCACCAGTTACTTCAACAGAAATAAATCCTATTTGGCAAATGATGGGTACTGCCGTAACTGGAGAAAGTGTTTACGTTAATATTTACAGCATTCAAAAGTCGGGTAAAGAGACTAAGTTTATATACAGAATAGGTGATGAACTAATCGATGCTAGCGCAGATTGCCAAAGCAATCAATGGTATGCAAGTAAATATGGATGGAATAGCCCTCAAAGTAATGCCACTCAAGCAATGCTACGGTATGTTTGTAAGTGATCTTCTTCAATCGCTACGATGAAATTCAATCCATTTACAAGTTTTTTCGGAGCAAGCATTCATGATAATCATGCTCAAAAATTTCCCAAAGGCGCTCCAATTAACTTCACATTTGTCGAGAATTGGATTTATGCTAGCCGAATTAAAAAAGCCTCATCAGCAACCATAATTAGAATTTAAACTTGAACTAAATTACTTGAACTAAATTATTTTCTTTTTGAAGGAAAAGCGATCGCTGTTTGATTTTGATATTTAGGCGATCGGGTTTGTGGGTGGTGAGGGGCGATAGTTGCTTGATTTGAGGGAATAGGCGATCACAAAAACCTATCTTAATTGCTAAAATACTTACACCACAATTAATCCCATATATACCATGTCCGATAACACTATCACTCTAGACGACATCTTCGCCCTCTTCCGCGAAAGCGAACAACAACGCCAAGAATATCAGCACCAAGCCGAACTAGAAATGGCGGAACTCCGAAAGACTATTGAACAAACTAACAAATTGAGCAAACTAACAAACAAGTTGGGGGACTAACCAGCAGATGGGCAGAATTTGTCGAAAACCTAATCAAGCCTGCTGCTGCTAGAATTTCCCATTTAGAAATTCGCAATGTGAAG
>JBJTVM010000199.1:0-2609 GCA_046081205.1 Pseudanabaena sp.
GCTTTCTAGCTCCTCATGGCTAATGCGCGATAGCACAGTGGGATTATTAATCTTATAGCCATTCAGATGCAAAATCGGTAATACAGCACCGTCACGAATCGGATTGATGAACTTGTTGGAATGCCAAGCAGTGGCGAGGGGGCCAGTTTCCGATTCGCCATCGCCGACCATCACCACCGAGATTAAATCAGGATTGTCAAATACAGTTCCATAGGCATGGGAAACGCTATAACCGAGTTCGCCACCTTCATGGATTGACCCTGGAGTTTCAGGAGTGCAGTGACTACCAATTCCACCAGGAAAGGAAAATTGCTTAAAGAAGAGCTTCATTCCTTCTGCATCTTCGCTGATGTCGTGATAAAGCTCGGAATAGGTTCCTTCTAGATATACAGGGCCTAAAATCCCTGGTGCGCCATGTCCAGGTCCTGCCAAAAAGATGGTATTCAAATCGTATTTCTTAATCAGACGATTCAAATGGGTGTAGACAAAACTCATGCCAGGACTCGATCCCCAATGTCCGAGCAAGCGATTTTTGATATGCTCTGGCTTCAGAGGTTCGCGCAAAAGTGGATTGTCACGTAGATAGATCATCCCGATCGCGAGATAGTTACAAGCTCGCCAATAAGCATCGATTTTCCGTAACTCTTCGGGACTAAGAGGGGTTCCTGCAACAGTGGAACGTGCAAGACCATAGCAACTAATTGCTGTGTTAGCAGAGTCTGTGTCAGCCATTTTGAGAGGAGTTGATACCATAAAATTACGATTTGTTCCTGTCGCTAATTAGTTTTATAACTTCTGCCTTCTCAACTCTACATGAGATTACAAGAATTCTGAAGAGTGTGCATATCTGTTTTAGATTTGCGTGCTGGAATCGCTTATCCCTATATCTGGTTTGGATTTACGGCTGGGGATCGCTTATACTTCCATATAAGGTTTAATGGAAATAGAAGACAGAGAGATGCTTTGACTTCTATTCTATTTGTATTTTTAATTTTGAACAATTTGCACTAAAAACGCCAAAATCGATTTTTATAATCAGAATTACCGTTCAAACTCAAAATTTATTGTCAAAAAAAGTTAACATTAACTTAATAATTTCTAGAAATCTTGCTCAAGTTATCGCAGTAGCTAATTATGTATAGGACAAGCCCAAAATCCAAAAGAGAGTTGTGGCGCGAAGCGCCGCAACTCTCTTTTGGGTTTTATGTCTCAAAATTACTTGGGGCTTACCCTTCTCTAGCTTATAACTGCAAACTTCTCTAAAAAATTAGAAATTTAGCACATCAAGTCTTTTTAACTCAAACGTCATGGCTCGACAACTCAAAAACATTGCACCGCATGGTGGTCAACTAATTAACCGTATTGCCTCAGAAGCCCAAAAAGAAGTTTTTTATAGCAAGGCTGACCACTTGCCAGTTGTGCAACTGACTGAGCGATCGCTCTCCGATCTTGAGCTAATAGCGATCGGTGGTTTTAGCCCACTGACTGGCTTCTTGGGCAAAGATGACTATGAGTCCGTAGTTTTAAATATGCGTCTTGCCAATGGCTTGCCTTGGTCGATTCCCATTACTTTACCAGTTACCACCGAAGTTGCTGACACTTTGAGCGTTGGTAGCCTTGTCCGCTTAAATGACCCCAATGGCATATTCATCGGTGTATTAGAGCTAAGCGAAAAATACAAATACGACAAACTCAAAGAAGCCCTCCATGTCTATCGCACCAACGAAGATCGTCACCCAGGGGTCAAGGTAGTCTACGCCCAAGGTGATGTGTATCTGGCTGGTGATGTTTGGCTATTAGAGCGTCGCCCCCACCCACTTTTTCCCACCTACCAGATCGATCCTGTGGATTCTCGCGAATTGTTCATCGAAAAAGGTTGGCGCACCATTGTCGGTTTTCAAACTCGCAATCCGATCCACCGCGCCCATGAATATATTCAAAAATGTGCGCTGGAAATCGTCGATGGTTTGTTCTTACATCCTCTAGTTGGCGCAACTAAAAGTGATGATGTGCCTGCGGATGTGCGGATGCGTTGCTATGAAATCATGCTGGAGCATTACTTCCCATTGGATCGGGTAACCCTAGCAATTAATCCTGCGGCGATGCGCTACGCTGGCCCCCGTGAAGCAATTTTCCATGCCTTGATTCGGAAGAACTATGGTTGCACTCACTTTATCGTCGGGCGCGATCATGCAGGTGTGGGCGACTACTACGGAACCTATGACGCGCAATATATTTTCTATGAATTTGCAGATGGAGAGTTAGGAATTACTCCTTTAATGTTTGATCATGCTTTCTATTGCAAACGGACTCAGGGTATGGCTACCACGAAAACCAGCGCGAGTCTCCCCGAAGAGCGAGTCCATCTTTCTGGCACAAAAGTCCGAGAAATGCTGCGTCGTGGTGAATGCCCTCCTCCAGAGTTTTCACGTCCTGAAGTGGCGGCGGAACTTGCCAAAGTAATGCACAAAATGGCGATCGAGGAAGCTGCTACAGGCTTTGAAATCTAAAAAAAGGAGGTGCTTTGCACCTCCTTTTTTTAACGATCGCTGATTGACTGTTTTTTTTGCGATCGCAGTTCTTGCGCTCTAATCTTCTGCCAAACCTTA
>JBJTVM010000200.1:0-7940 GCA_046081205.1 Pseudanabaena sp.
GGTCATCACTGGGGTATAGGCTAAAATCGCGATTTCCAAGATTCCATAGCCAACCATCAGCAACCATGTGTTAACTGTTGCGGGTTGGGCTTCCCAGAGGAAGGCAGCAGAAGTGATGCCACAAATAAAAATCGCGATCCAAATAAAGGGAATTGCGCCTTCAAAGGTGAGCCAACGTGGACGACGCAATCGCATAAACCATTTGTAGTCAGCAGGATAAAGTTTGTTAAGGGCAAAGCCACCAACAAAGGAAGCAACCGCGATCATTAGCCAAGTAATAATCATGATGTTTGCTGATCGGCGATCGCGCAGCCATCAGTACAACCTTGCAGGCGTTGACGACGTTCAGCAACGATAGTTTGGAGATCGGCACGACCAGTCAACAAGAGGCGATAGTCTGCCCAAACACCATAAATTGCATCGGCAAAATTCCCGATTAGGGGAAATTTCGTAATTGCATAGATCCAGCCAAGCCCAAGAATGTCATAGGTTTGGCGAAATACTTCGACATTTTTAATAATCTCACCATTAGCTAACACAGCATGAATCCTGCCCATTGCTGTCTCAAAGTCAATACCAGCATTATCAGCAGGATCGTAGTCATTGGCGGCGATATCCACAAATTTAATCAATCCGCGATCGCCATCTTTACCTTTTAAAAAGTTAACTTCACGCACACAGAGAGGACATGCGCCATCGTATAGGAGTTTGATTTTCCATGTTGAAGTTTTTGGGTCGAGTTTTTCGGTTACCTGCGGAGATAGCATTTGATTAGGCTGATGTAGTTTCTAGCCCCATTTTATCGAGATCGCTTTGGATTTATCTTTGCACAAAGGAATAGATGCGACGCTTTGCGTCGTATCTATTCCTTTAGATTAGTAAATTGATGGCGCGGCGAAGCCGCGCCATCAAAATATAATTCTTTGTTTTATGGAAGCCTGTATCAAACTTTAACTAACGGCTTGGAACCAGTGCGAACAGGAATAGAAATATACATGCCTTCCCTAGCCATTACTGCTCCTGCAAACTTCTCTTGAGCTAGCCGACCAAACTCATCCAATTGATCGTCACTATGCAAAGGATCATGATGGAAAATCACGAGAGTCTTCACATTGGCAGCTTCAGCTACCTTGATCGCCTCTTGCCATGTTGAATGCCCCCAACCCATTTTGGGGCTGGAGCTTGACCAATATTCTTCATCAGAATAAGTAGCATCCATAATTAACACATCAGCATTTCGCGCCAGATACACTAAATCTTCATCAACGCGATCGCTAAAATGTTCAGTATCCGTCGCATAAACCGCCACGCGATCACCGCAACTCACTCGATAACCCGTCGCCTCCCCTGGATGATTTAACATCCCTGTCTCCACAGTGACCCCATTTCCAACCTCGATCACACTGGGGACTTCAACATCAAAAAACTCTAAACATGAAGCCATCACCCTCAATGGCACAGGAAAATTAGGATGATGCATCTGCTCCTCTAAACGTTCCTGCATCGTTTGCCCAGTCGGGGCAATTTTTCCATAAATTTTAAACAAATTTCCTTTCACAAAAGCAGGTGTAAAAAAAGGAAACCCCTGAACATGATCCCAATGACTATGGGTAAAGAAAATACTTGCTTCGACAGGCATCTGCTTTAAAAGATGCTGTCCTAAAACCCTAATCCCCGTTCCACCATCAAAGATCATACGTTTTCCTTGGCAGCGCATTTCTACACAAGGGGTATTGCCACCATAGCGTACTGTGGTTGGACCAGGGGTAGCTATACTGCCACGCACACCCCAAAAATGAATAGAGAACTCGCTGTCAGAAATGGACATTAGCTAACTCATTGTCAGAGGATTTTGAACCATTGGGGCAAGCCTGAAAACCTAGAAAATTTTAGTAAATTTCTACTTTTAAATTGTTACTCTCAACACTAAGCGTAAATACTAAACGACATTACAAATCTTGCTACTAGTTGTTACTCTACTATTTTGTTTATTAGTTGTTCCAACTTATTATCTAGTATGAATAGCAACTAGGCATACTCATTCAGACTTTAAATCTAAACATCTTTAAATTTTAGCAGTCCCATAGAATCAGCAAGGTAAGTAGGAAACGATTAAAATATCAGAACGCTGTATCGGAATAATTACCCAATCAATCGAATTAGATTTGGGTATATGCTACCCCTATGTATTGCTCTCTGGCTATCAGCTTTTAGTACTAGCTAGCACCAGATAGACATCAATAGATTTTTTATAAATTTTGGATACAAGTTTGTGGTACTGACTCAATCAATAACAACAGCATCTCCTAACATCCAGTCTAGATCCTTAACCCTAGCGATCGCAGGCATGAAGTGTGCGGGTTGTGTGGCAACAGTCGAAAAGCGTTTGCTAGCCTGTGACACAGTAAAAGCGGCAAGTGTGAATTTACTAACCGAGAAAGCAACCGTAGTTTATGACGGTGAAAATTTGCCACAGGATTTAGCACCACAATTGATTGAGGCGATCGCCAAAGCAGGTTTTGCGGCAGAGTTGATTAATAAAGGAGATCGTGCATCTTCGCGCAATGCAGTATCTAAAAATTCCCCTCAAAATGCTTGGTTTGGGCTGACCAAAGAAATTGTTATTCCTGCCTCGTTGGTGATTTTAGCGATCGTCGGTCATTTAGGCTTGATTGGTGTTGCGGATTTGCCCTTGATTGGCAATATGTACGCCCATTGGCTAGTCTCAACCATAGCGTTGAGCTGGATTGGTCTACCAATTTGGTGGGATGGCTTGAAATCTCTGTGGTATCGTGCCCCTAACATGAACTCCTTGGTCGGTTTAGGGACTGTTTCCGCATACTTAGCCAGCACGATCGCTTTATTTGTACCGCAATTAAATTGGCAATGCTTTTTTGAAGAGCCTGTAATGCTTTTGGGTTTTGTGCTTCTGGGACAATCTCTATTAGAACGCGCTAAGGGTAAAGCCTCAAATGCGATCCGAGCCTTGATGGAGTTGCAACCCGCTAACGCCAGATTGCTGCTCAGTAGTGCAGATGGCGATCTGCAAGTACCAATGGCAGTCGAAGATTTGCAAGTAGGCGATCGCATCGTAGTTTGGGCTGGAGAAAAAATCCCTGTCGATGGCGAAATTATCGCTGGCAGTTCTAGCGTTGATGAGTCAATGCTCACAGGTGAGTCAAGCCCTGTTGCTAAGCAATTAGGGGCGCGAGTCACTGGGGGAACCTTGAATTTGACAGGCGCGATTACAGTACAAGTTTTGCAAACTGGCTCAGAAACGACTTTGGCGCGAATTGTCTCGCTCGTAGAATCAGCTCAGGCAAGCAAAGCCCCAATTCAATATTTAGCTGATCGGGTGGCGGGATATTTTGCCTACTCGGTCATGGCGATCGCCGCTTTGACATTTTTAATCTGGTATGGATTGCTCCATGCCGAAATTGTGTTTAGTTTGAAGTTGGCGATCGCCGTTTTAGTAGTGGCTTGTCCTTGTGCGCTAGGTTTGGCAACGCCAACAGCAATCATGGTTGGGACAGGACTTGGCGCAGAAAAGGGCATCTTAATCAAAGGTGGGGCAAGCCTAGAAAAGATCGATCAATTGTCGGCGGTGATCTTTGATAAAACAGGTACTCTGACCACAGGTAAGCCAGAAGTCACCGATTTACTCACTAATGACTTAATCGTTTTTGGGCGCAACCTGATTGAGCAAACTACTTTTAAAAGTATGGTCGAAGAGCGTGAAGTCCCAGCTTCCGCTTTACGTTTATTGCAACTAGCTGCCAGTGCCGAAACTGGCGCAAATCATATTCTCGGTGCAGCGACGATCGCTAAGGCTCAAGAGTTAAATATCGAGCTACTGCCAACTCAATCTTCGCAAATTGTGACAGGCTGTGGTGTTGAGGCGATATTGACCACAGGGGAAGAAATTCTGGTGGGTAATAGTACATGGTTACGTGATCGCCAAGTGGAAATTTCTGACGAGATGTTAGAGCGATCGCAAAACTTAGCAGCATTCGGCAAAACTCCAATTTTTGTTGCAACCCAATTTGCCGACCCCAAGGGGGCTAGTAAATTGGGCTTAGTCGGGATCATCGCCATGCGCGATCGCCTCAAGCCTGAAGCTCCTGAAGTCATTCGTCAACTTGAAGCGATGGGCTTACAGGTTTGGATGCTCACAGGTGATCATCAAGAGACTGCTAAGGCGATCGCTAATCAATTAGGTATTCCCCCCGAACGGGCGATCGCGGAAGTCAAGCCTGAAGGAAAGGCTGCCACAGTGATGAAATTAATCGCCGAAGGTCAGCGCGTGGCGATGATTGGGGATGGAGTCAATGATGCTCCAGCCTTAGCCAGTGCCACTATAGGCATTGCCCTCAGTTCAGGAACCGATGTTGCCATGGAAACTGCGGATATTGTGTTAATGCGTCATGACATTAGTGATGTCGTCCCTGCGATCGAACTCAGTCGCGCCACCTTCAGCAAAATTCGCCAAAATTTATTCTGGGCTTTTGCTTACAACACATTAGCGATTCCTATCGCCGCAGGAATTCTTTATCCCAGTTTTGGCATTTCTCTCAATCCAACGATCGCAGGTTTAGCGATGGCATTTAGTTCTGTAAGCGTAGTTTTAAGTTCGCTATCATTGCGAGCCAGAAAAAGATAGATTATGTAGCACTTTGCACTGCACAATCTATCTTTTTACTGGGATTTATACAAAAGGAATATACTGTGGATTGGATTAATTTAGTAATTGCGGGGTTGTTGGAAGTTGTCTGGGCAAGTAGCTTGAAATATACCGAAGGCTTTACAAAGCCACTACCGACCCTCCTCACCCTGACATCGATCACCGCTAGCTTTATCCTGTTAGCTCAAGCCGTAAAAACCCTGCCAATTGCTACAAGTTATACGGTTTGGACAGGGATCGGCGTGGTGGGAACTGCGATCTTTGGTTCTATATTTCTCGGTGAATCCCGTGACTTATCAAAATTCATCTGCATCTGCCTCATTGTGTTAGGTATTGTCGGTTTGCGATTTACAGGGTCAAAATGATAGGATGATCGCTGCTCTGCAATGCCCTATCGCCTGAATACAAGAATGGATTCTAAGCCTGTAAATGAAAAATCTTTGAATGCTAAGTCATTACTGTTAAGTATTCTCAGCTTATTGTCTGTTTTATTTATTGTTTTCACTTTACAGGCAAGCTGGAATAATCCACAGGAGCAGACAAAATTAGATTTGCTCCAAACTGATTTGATTTTGCAAGCCACACAAATCCAAGCCCCAACAACAGAGAATAGTCAAGGTCATTCCCAAAAAGATGATATATTCCAAGTCTTAATCGGTGAAAGTAAACCTCAAGACATCTATAAACAGGCTTTCATTAGTTATCAAGAAGTTCTCAAAGCCACTAAGTCTTCATTCACTCGCCTCGATCGCCTAGTTCTAGAGCCAGATTCAGGCGGCTATAATCTAGAGGCTATTTCTAAACAACGGCAAAAGAAACTAACTAGCGTTAGTGAAATCAGCATTCGTGCAGGGCTTCTGCAAATGCAAACTGGGGATATTCAAGGGGCGATCGCTACATGGGAAGACGTAGCAGCATTAGAGGGAGAGTCCATGAGTAGCTATGGATTAACCGCCCAGATACTCAAAGGATTATGGTCAGAACCGATGATGTTATTTCCTAATGCCGAAACTCAGATTCGGCGAACCCTTGATGGTTGGTATCGCAAAGCAGCTTTGACTAAACTGTATCAGGCTCAACAAAGAGATGAGAAATTACCTGAGCTCGAACAGCAAGCTCAAATAGAAGTCAACTTAGCAATTAATCGTTTAGTAGTTGTTAATTCTATTCCCCTTATTGGTGGCAGTGTGGGGATCTTAGTGTGGTTAGGCTTACTAGTGCAATGGATTTTCTTCCGTAAGTCTTCTCCATTCCATCGCAAAAGTGATCTAGACCAAAATCCTAATCAAATCAATTGGCAAGTACCTTGGGGAATCGAGACAACTTGGGAAGTAATGGTGCTATGGTTTACCGCATTTTGTTTAGTGACTCAATTGGTATTGCCATTGATCTTTGAGGTGCTAGGACTTCAATCAAGAGCCAGTGAAGATTTCACTGTCCAAGCCTTATTGGTCTTAATTCCCTACACACTCTCCGTTATACCCATGCTGCCAATTTTACAGTCTAGTCTTGCCGACTACAGACCTTTACCTGAAGGCTGGTTTCGCATCAAGATAACACCACCACAATGGATAGCATGGGGAATTGGCGGATATTTTGCCGCAGTTCCCTTAGTGCTGCTCATCTCTGCGATTAGTCAAAAATTCCTACAAGGACAGGGTGGCGGTAATCCTTTATTACCAATCTTGACTGAGAGCCAAAATGATCTGCCCAAGTTTTTACTCTGGACAACTCTCGCGATCGCTGCACCATTTTTTGAGGAATACTTATTTCGTGGATTTCTATTACCTTCATTGACCAAGTTTTTACCAGTTTGGGGTGCGATCGCCCTCAGCGGATTTTTCTTTGCCTTAGCCCATTTAAATGTCGCGGATATTATTCCCCTTAGTATTTTAGGAATGGTGATGGGTTTTGTCTATTGGCGATCAAAGAACTTACTCTCTTCGATGCTACTGCACTGTCTCTGGAATAGCGGTAGTTTCTTTGCGTTGATTGCTCTTGGCGGTAAATAGCTAAAAGGTTCACTTTGCGAACCTTTTAGTGAATATGCAGAACAATCCAAGGATGTTCCACAAAGGCGGAAATATTGCCTTTAAATGGTGCACTCTGCGATCGATTTTGAGCTGTCAATAAATTTAAAAATCGCTCAATATCTTCAAAATTCACCTGATGTATCAAATATCTTGATAAAAACTGCCTCACAATTCTTCTTTGCAAAGCTAAAGGTTGTTCTTGCAAGCGTTGACGATGTAACCGAGGTGATCGCTCATCCCAAATTACCGTCAGATTATCTACAAAAAAACTCCTCGCTTGCGACTCCAAATAAATAACATCACCTTGCAAAAGCTCTGAAGTCTGTGCGATCGCCATTTCTAACTGTGGATTAAAATGCTCTTGCAAATAGGGAATTGCTTCTAAACGTAGACGGTTGCGGCGATAGTCTAGATTTTGATTAGTGCTATCTTCCCAAATGGGAATTTGCTGCTCATGGCAAAATCCTAGGGTTTCATGGCGGCTGACATTGAGTAAAGGACGCACTAACTTAATTTCATCAGTAAGCGATCGCATCCAAGTCAAGGACGCTAAACCATCGGCTCCACTCCCTCGCATTAAGTTATACAGCAATGTTTCCACGCGATCGCTACGAGTATGCCCTGTCACCACATAAGCACATTTGTGAATATTCGCCATCTCCACCAGCATGGCATAGCGCCATTGTCGCGCATCGGCTTCACTGGTGAGCAAGCCTGTGGCTGTTCTCAAGCAAAAGGCAATTCCCCATTCCTTCGCAATCCGCTCAACATGCTCAGCATTAGCTCCTGAGTCACCACGCCACTGATGATCACAATGGGCGATCGTTAAATTCCAGTTAAACTTCGGCTGTTGTAACCGCAAAAGATGCGCTAAACATAGCGAATCCTGACCACCAGAAACCGCAATCAACAGACTGGCTCCTCTTGGTAATATTTCAGGCTGCGATCGTAAAACAGCGTTTAAGTTAGCCCGTAATAGTTTTGTAAACCGATGATGAGATTTCAAGATTTATTGCTTTGTAAAATTCGGGCATAGCAATTCTCATTATAAAAATTGGTTTTTTGAAAGCCCAACGCTAACGTTGGGCTTTCAAAAAACCAATTTTGTTATTTCCAGCACCGAAGGTGCTGGAAATAACAAAATTGGTTTTTTGAAAGCACAACGTTAGCGTTGGGCTTTCCAAAAACCCACTTTTCTAATGAGAATTTTTATGCCCGAACTTTAC
>JBJTVM010000201.1:0-5345 GCA_046081205.1 Pseudanabaena sp.
ATCGTTCTTGAAGTTAATCTGCAAGTCAGAATTGCAGGCTTCAAGGTAATCTCAACTCATCGTGATTTGAGAAGCTAAGCTATTGAGTACGACTTAGCGAAAATCTTTGAGAACGATTGATTGGTTGCTATTGATATATTAGAGTTAAGCCTTGATAGAGTAAAGTCTATTATTTTTATAATAATCATAGATAATAATCTATAACAATTATCCTATCATTGACTAACTTTGATCGCACATCTCTCTAAATCCCTATAATCTAAATCCCTATAAGTAGTTATCACCAAAGAAGAAGAGAATAAGAAATTAGAGCGACTCAAGTTTTGCTATACAATTGCCATAGCAACAACACATGTATTAAGTATGGATACAGCAAGTCTCAATGCCCTGCTCAATAGTGGTGCGATCTTGCCAGAACTAATTGTCATTGGGACATTGGTGCTTGTATTGATCGTTGATCTAATTGCCTCAGGTCGAAAATCCGCAAATGTTCTACCAAATATTGCGATCGCTGGCTTAGCCGCCTCCACGGCTGCCCTTGTGTGGCAATGGACAGGCTTAGAAAATCCGATCGCCTTTTTGGGTAGCTTTAATAGTGACAAACTCAGCATTATTTTTCGTGTCATTATTGCCCTATCTGCGCTTCTAACGATTCTCGTTTCAGTACGTTATCTAGAACAGTCAGGGGTAGTAGTTGGCGAGTATCTGGTCATTTTGCTAAGTGCGACCCTCGGTGCCATGTTCCTCACTGGTTCCGACGAAATGGTGATGATATTTGTCTCCCTTGAAACCCTGAGTATTTCGTCTTACTTGCTGTCGGGTTACACGAAGCGCGATCCGCGCTCCAATGAAGCGGCGCTTAAATATTTATTAGTCGGTGCAGCTAGCTCGGCGATTTTCCTCTATGGCATGTCCTTACTATACGGACTGTCGGGTGGCGAAACATCTCTATCAGCGATCGCCTCAAAGATGACTGTTAGCAACACGGCTCTAATCATTTCGATGGTATTTGTGATTGCGGGGATTTCCTTTAAGCTCTCGGCAGTACCTTTCCACCAATGGACTCCTGACGTTTACGAAGGTTCACCCACACCTGTAGTTGCCTTTTTGTCAATCGGCTCCAAGGTGGCAGGTTTTGGTCTAGCGCTCAGATTTTTGATTACCGCGTTTCCTCTGGCTTCTGTCCAATGGCATTACGTTTTTGTCGTATTGACCATTTTGAGTATGGTCTTGGGTAATGTGGTCGCGATCGCCCAAACCAGTATGAAGCGGATGTTGGCTTACTCCTCTATTGGTCAAGCAGGTTTTGTGATGCTCGGTATGGCGATCGACTCCGAAGCAGGTTATGCCAGCATGGTGTTTTACTTGATTCTGTATCTGTTCATGAACATGGGTGCATTCGCCTGTGTGATCCTGTTTGCTTCCCGCACAGGAACTGACCAAATCAGTGAATATAGTGGCTTATACCAAAAAGATCCTTTGCTGACCCTCGCTTTGAGTGTATGCCTCCTATCACTCGGTGGTATTCCTCCGCTTGCTGGGTTCTTTGGTAAGCTCTACATTTTCTGGGCAGGTTGGCAAGCTCAAGCTTACGGATTGGTCTTATTAGCATTAGTCATGAGTGTAGTTTCTCTCTATTACTACATCCGCGTCGTCAAGATGATGGTAGTTAAGGAGCCTCAGGAAATGTCTGAGTCGATTCGCAACTATCCTGCGATCACATGGACTCAGGTGGGTATGAAGCCTCTCCAAGCAGCGCTCGTTTTTACACTGATCTTCACAGCGATCGCTGGTATTGCCTCTAATCCTATCTTCTCTCTCTCCAATCAAGCCGTAAAAGAAACCCAGTTTCTGCAAGCTAAAGCCCCAAATTCAAAACCAGTAGCAGTCTTACCAACAACTGCACAGTAAATAAAAAAGGGACGCTAAGCGTCCCTTTTTTATTGACAAATTTAGAGTTCTTGATTCGCCATTTGATTGAGTTGCATAAAGTAAAATTTAGATTGTAGATTCCAATAACATTTACAGTAACAATGTCTCTTGTCGAAATCAAAATTCCTAATCAATTATTGATCCCATTTGGCGGACCAAAGTGGTCAATTGAACGTATATCAGTTGTTGGAGTCTCGACAACTGGAACTTATCTACAATCTGATACCCCCCTAGCCTACGTTGATCGTTCTAAATCGCGCGCCCTTCGTCTACGAGATTTCAGGACAATTACGCCTGAATCGTGGGATTACGAGGATTATAGCTTTACTGATACACTGGACGTAATGAAAAAATACTTAAGAGAGAAATGTGCGTTGGCAACTGAGTCTGAAAAACAATTCTTAGAGCTATACTTCGATTACTGTCGTGATTGTGTTACACCACCTGACTACATTCTGAGATATTTTCCAAAGGAAGATGAGCGCCCTAGTGAATACAAAGATGCTCCATACAATGACGTAAATTGGGTGTTTGATGCAATGATGCCGTTACCACAAGCGCACTTATATGCAGCCGATCCGATGGAAGATAGCTACCACTTTGCCCCAAATAAAATGATGAAGGTTGATTTCGCATTCTGGACAGGTAAGGGACTGGTTGCGGTGGAAATTGATGGTAGTAGTCACTCTGGCAGCGAAGCACATATCCAAAAGGATAGGCTTTTACAGCGTTCGGGCGTTCATGTAGTTCATATCTTGAATAACGAGATTAGCAAATATGGCGAGAAGGTTATTCGTCGGCTATTACCACCAGAAATAACTCATTTTTGGAAATCTGCAGAAGAGAAATACCGTACAAATCCACTTGCATTTCCATTCTGAGAGTTACTTATCTAGTTGCAAAACTATCTCTTATTATGTTTCTGCCCACAAACGCAGCGATCGCTGAAGAAAAATTGACCAAATATCTCTTGGTACTTTTGCCTAAAGACGACAAATCACAATTTCTTCAGAAAGCTGGTTATACATTAGAAAATTGGCAACAGCTAGAAATTGACCTGAGAGCGCAAGTTTTGACACAACCTGCCAAATTTGTCGAAACAACGATCTACGGCAGCAAGTATAGAATTGATGCAATCCTGAGAGGAGTTAACGGAGTAGAGCTTGAAGTTACTACCATCTGGATGTTGACAAACCAACAGGCAAAGTTTGTTACCCTAGTTCCTAAACGTTTGAGAGATCGCGAGTAAATATATGAAACCGAAATTTCCTTTATTTTCTGAAGTAGTCTTGCTGCAAGATATCCCCACATATAATCTCAAGCGTGGTTCAGTTGCTACGGTTGTAGAGCATTACAGCATGAACGAATTAGCGCAAGACGGCTATAGTCTCGAAGGTTTTGATATCCCAAATGTGACCGTCGAAGTCGCAGAATCACAAATTATCTCTGTCGAGCAATGGCAAAAAGAGATGGAAATTCTAGAAAAACTGCATCGATTAAGCGTATTAAAACTAGTTCATTTAGATTCATACATTGAGAAACTATTAAACGAAGACAGTAGCGATCGGATGAAAGTATCCTAATCAACGAAAGCGACTGCTAATGACGCGAAGACTGACTCACGTTCGTCCAGCTAAGAGGGATGAGTGGATGGATTATGCTGATGATGGGACAAATTGGCTATGCCAAACATCATTTGTCTTAATGAAATTAGAAATAGCTCAAATGGAAGAATTTCTAACGTTAAACAAATAAAGGACGCTGCTCAGCAACGTCCTTTATTCTAACTACACAGCTACTGCTTCAGTTGTGCGGTAGAGCTTAGCACCGACATTGCGGAGCTTTTCTTCGATGCGATCGTAGCCGCGATCGAGGTGATGTAAACCCATGACTGTGGTTTCACCATCGGCGGCTAGTCCTGCGATGACCAAAGCTGCTGAGGCGCGTAAATCAGTTGCCATCACAGGCGCACCCGACAATTGAGGAACGCCTGTAACTACTGCCACATTATTTTTGAGGCGGATATTTGCACCCATGCGATTGAGTTCGGCAACATGCTGCAACCGGTTTTCAAATACAGTTTCGGTGACTACACCATTGCCTTCGCAGATGCTTAGAAGTGCCATAAATTGCGCTTGCATATCCGTAGGGAAGCCAGGGTAAGGCAAGGTTTCGATATCGACAGCACGATAGTGATCGCCACCAATAACGGTGATCATATTGTCCGAATCTTGGCGAACCGTCACGCCAATATCCTGTAATTTAGAAATTGCAGCGGAGAGATGCGCGGGAATCACAGGAGACATCGATAAGGTTGAGCGGGTAATTGCGGCGGCGACCATAAAAGTTGCGGCTTCAACGCGATCGGGAATGGCGGTGAAATCAGCAAAATGGAGCTTCTCAACGCCATCAATGATGATCGTACTAGTACCAGCACCCCTAATCTTTGCGCCCATAGCCATGCAAAGATCAGCAAGATCAGTGACTTCTGGTTCTAGCGCAGCATTTTCGATGATTGTTTGCCCTTCAGCAAGTGTTGCCGCCATCATTAGGGTTTCGGT
This sequence comes from Pseudanabaena sp., assembly GCA_046081205.1. Lineage (GTDB taxonomy): Bacteria > Cyanobacteriota > Cyanobacteriia > Pseudanabaenales > Pseudanabaenaceae > Pseudanabaena. The sequence goes on from JBJTVM010000201.1 coordinate 4,494, forward strand.
TGCACCGACGCTAGGATAATCCAAATAAATTTTTGCACCTTGCAAACGACCATTACGGCTCTTGGCATAGGCTTGAACGATGCCATGCTCAATCTGGACATCCGCGCCCAAGGCTTGCAAACCACGCACATGCAATTCCACTGGACGCGCACCGATCGCACAGCCACCTGGTAGAGGCATTCTTGCTGAGCCAAGTCTTGCTAGTAATGAACCAAGAGCAAAGAAACTCGCTCTCATTTTGCTAACTAATTCGTAGGGCGCAGAGTTAGCGGTCAAGTTACTTGTATCAAGATCGAGAACTTCACCATTGCGCGAAATTTTCACACCGAGGGTTTCGAGAATGTCGCCCATGCGCTGCACATCAGCGAGATTAGGGACATTGCGAATACGGCAGCCTTCGGAGGATAAAAGTGTACCTGCCATGAGCGCAAGGATCGAATTTTTTGCACCACTAATGGGGACATGCCCTGATAATGGGGCTTTGCCAATAATACGGAGGACGGGAGCGTTGGGTTCGATTTGGGGCATTTGTGAAGATTCGAGCGTGGTTAAATCGATTGGCTCAATAACTTGGGGAGTATCGTGCAAATTTTTGGCAAGATCCATCGTCGATTGTATAGGCTGCTGTAGATTGGTTGTACCTGCATTGGTTGAACTGTTTGTAGAAATGATCGCCTTATCCTCCTCACATCAGAATTAACTTAGCCAAAAGTTTAACAGAGTGTATCCGAAAAACTGTTAACTTTTGTACAGTAAGTGTATTTACTCATTATTAGCGATCAAGTCGTATATGGCTATAGCTACAGTGCTTTGCGTTTAATTAAAACCCATAAATGTTTTTGAAAGCGGCGC